>JAFDZW010000006.1 GCA_018266755.1 Bacteroidota bacterium | reverse complement strand
GGATTAGATACCCTGGTAGTCCATGCCCTAAACGATGTACACTTGATATCTGCCCTCAGGGTAGGTGTCGGAGCTAACGCGTTAAGTGTACCACCTGGGGAGTACGCTCGCAAGGGTGAAACTCAAAGGAATNNTCGATGCAACGCGAAAAACCTTACCTAGGCTTGAAAAGCTCTCTAAACCTGTGAAAGCAGGGTACCCGCAAGGGGGGGAGTACAGGTGCTGCATGGCTGTCGTCAGCTCGTGCCGTGAGGTGTTTGGTTAAGTCCAGCAACGAGCGCAACCCTTAGAACTAGTTACCAGCGAGTTATGTCGGGAACTCTAGTTCGACTGCCTACGCAAGTAGTGAGGAAGGTGGGGACGACGTCAAGTCATCATGGCCCTTACGCCTAGGGCTACACACGTACTACAATGGCGACTACAATAGGCTGCAATACCGCGAGGTGGAGCGAATCCTATAAAAGTCGTCTCAGTTCAGATCGGAGTCTGCAACCCGACTCCGTGAAGGTGGAATTGCTAGTAATCGCGGATCAGCATGCCGCGGTGAATACGTTCCCGGGCCTTGTACACACCGCCCGTCACGCCATGAAAGCCGGGGGTACCCAAAGCCGCCTCATAAGCGTCTAAGGTAAAACCGGTGATTGGGGCGAAGTCGTAACAAGGTAGCCGTACCGGAAGGTGCGGCTGGATCACCTCCTTTCTAAGGTGACAAAGATAGATAGATGCATCCTTTCACGGGGATACGCTACCTGTCTCACCGAATTAATTGGTGATTCGAATATCACCCTTGTTCTGCTCACATCTTCTGTCAATGGCTTTTTATCAAGACCCCGTCACGCAAGTGATGGGGTTTTGTGCTTTAGGACATGTCTGTGCGATCCTCTATTTCTGGATAGTAGCGTCTTCGCGGTACAATTCGAGCGCTTTCAGCCGTACCTTTGCATAGAGTAGCTCCACTCTCCGCTCGGATGTGTGGCTTGACTTCTACAATCAATCATCATCAGCTTCCCCATTATGGCTGTCAAGTTCTTTCCGATCCTATTCTTTTTCTCACTCTTGGCAAACATCGCGAGGTGTCAGGGCACGGCTTCCGTTGAATCCCATCAGTGTCTGGGAGGCGGATTGGTCGAAGATTTTTCCAGCGTGATCGAGACATCGGATGGTGGATTGCTTATGGTTGGTGTGACGCAATCCAATGACGGCAACGTTTCCGGCAATCACGGGCATGCGGATCTGTGGGTCGTCAAGTTGAGTGCGGCACGGACGATCGAGTGGCAAAAGTGCCTCGGCGGGTCGCAGGATGAATCGAGAGGGGGCGTTATCGAGACAAGCGACGGCGGGTTTGTGATCGCGGGGTTTACCACCTCGAACGACGGCGATGTCCATGGCCTGCACGGGATACGAAACTACGCCGACGCATGGGTTGTCAAACTAAGTTCGACCGGCACGATTCTCTGGCAGCATTGCTACGGCGGGAGCGGCGTCGATGAGGCCGTATCCATTGTTGCCTCGCCGGACGGAGGAATGCTGTTTGTTGGGGTCACAGATTCGTATGACGGGGATGTGTCGGGAGTACATGGCGCTAGTGATATCTGGGTCGTGAAGTTGAGTTCGAGCGGCCAGCTTCAGTGGCAACGGTGCTATGGTGGGGTGTATGAGGAAGAAGTCGGCCGTGTAATTACCACCCGAGACGGCGGCTACGCAATCGTCGGGACAACTAATCTCCTTAACGTCGACCCAAATGACCATCGATCGGCAGACGCCATCGTGCTGAAACTCAATTCCGTTGGCGACCTTGAATGGCAGTCCATCCTCGGTGCTCAGGGTGGCGATTGGGGACTCTCGATTGCGCAAACGAACGACGACGGCTTTGTCATGGTGGGGTATACAATCAATTCTTCGTTTGACACGGCAGCCTACCTCGGTGGGGATGACGGATGGGTTGTGAAGCTCGATGCTGCCGGCACAATGGTATGGCAGCGATGTTACGGTGGAAAAGGGCAGGATATTTTTCGGTCTGTGATCGAGAGCAGCGACGGTGATCTTGTCGTGCTTGGCGATACCGGGTCTTCCGATGGCGATGTTGTTCCGCTGCACACGCAGAACACAGATCTGTGGCTTCTGAAATTGTCGCCGACCGGCGACATTCGTGCACGACAATGTTTTGGCGGCGCGTCCATCGAATATGCGGGTCAAGTCATCCAAACCACTGACGGCAAGTTCGTCGTCGGAGGTGTAACTCAGTCGTATGATGGAGTGTGCTCCGACAATCATGGCTACCAAGATATCTGGCTCGCTACGGTTGCGATCACTGCACGGCAATCCGTCGGTGCAGATGCCGTTGGGGACGGAGCAATCACAACTGTCATCCCTAATCCGGTTATGGCATCCACGACGCTGAGTTATGATCTCTCTACCTTCGGGCACGTCGAGATCGATCTGATCAACGCGATCGGTCAACGAGTGAAATTGCTTTCCGATCGTGACGAGGAGCGCGGAAAACACTCAATCGAGATCGATTGTCGCGATCTACCCGATGGCGTCTATTCTGCTGAGATTCGAACATCTACCGGCATAGAGACGGCTAAATTCGTCGTGTTGAAGTAGGTTGGAGAAATTATCACGCATCAGAAAACGATCTGATGACGATTAAAGACGGATGATCGATTCGATGCGTCTCAGTTGTATGCGTGCGCCAGTCGAGTAGACAATAGTGGCCGGTGTAGCCTTCGCGGAAGTTGTACAACGATCCTGCTGATCGAAGAATGTGCAATTCACCCCGTCCAGTCTGATAGTGCATATTGTTTCTGCCATGCACCCGAGTGACGGCAACGTTTTCGGTTGGTCGATTACGTTCGAACCGTCTCGGATCTTCGTTTCTGCCCAAGCATCCGATCTAGGGTACGTTTATTTTAACAGCATCGATACAGGTTCATGTGGATTGCCACACAAAGCCGTCCGTTCCAAAACGCGCGGACGTCATTGAGTCAGTTGAATAATACTTCGATGTCCACAGCGAAGTGTTCTGTGCAAATCCAGGAGTATCGGTGAACATCAATTAGGTCGGAAACGGCGTACTGCTCTTTCAGCTGGGATCCGGCATTGTGTTCTTCGATCGTCGCAGAGGTCACGGTTACACTTATATGTACGCGAGCGTTAAAGCAGCTGTTCTGAGTGCGTGACATACTTCTACGGACAGCATTGTGCCTCAGAACAAAGGGCTTCTCGATTCGTCGGGTGGCGGCACGTTGTAGCTAGCCGACGAGCGAGGACGGTGACACAACGGGACTTTACTTTCTCGTAAGAATGAACTCTACTCTCCGGTTTTTCTGCCTGCCTTCTATCGTTTCGTTGGAATCGATCGGCCTGGTTTTGCCGAAACCCTGGTATGTCAGACGACTCTTTGAGATTCCCTTTGAAATGAGGTAGTCGTACACGGCTTTTGCGCGGTTCTTCGAGAGTGTGAGGTTCGATTCGTCGTCGCCGACATTGTCCGTGTGTCCATCGATTTCGATCATAGCCGTTTTGTGTGAGACCAAATAGTGCCGTAACACTTCGAGCTCTTCGGTCGAAGCAGGCTTGATATCCCACCTCGCATTGTCGAAGACGATGTTGCGGAGAACAATCGTTTCGCCAACCTTTGCATCAGAAACCTTTGTGTCAAGATTCTGGTGCTCGCAGGTATAAAATACAATGTCGTCGAGCGCAAAATCATTACCCATCCACTCCAGATTGAGATTCACAATACTGATATCCGCTTCGGTCGCGTTGCCCGAGAACCATACCGCAAAGAACTGCTTCCACACACAGGTCTGTTCTGCTGCGACGATGGGATCTCCGAGCTGCGTACCGTTAATGGAAAACACGAGCTTTGATGGCGCCTTCGGGACCAAATTTGCAATCCAAGTGGAGAAATAGTAATATGTGTTCGGTTTGACGGCTATCTGTTGTTTCCATACAGCTTGGCCGGGTTTCTGCGACCCGTTGATCACCATCATGTTGCCACCTGAGGATGTATGGTCGGTGCACTGGGCGTAGCCAAGATGAACCCAGTGCGGATCGTTTACGACCGCATAATAGCCTTCGTCGAGCACTGCATTGTCACCGGTCGAGTGTCGATTGGAGTAGATGTAATCGCTTTGGAATCCGCTCGGTCCGGCTGAGAAATCTCCGTTTGTGACGAGATTCTCGTTTGAGGTCACATACCCATCTGGGCATTGAGCATAGAGATCGACTCCGGCACACACCAGGATGAGTGTGATGAGGTAACGCATGGGAATCAATGTGTTGTGGGTGAAGTCAGGCATAACGTAAAAATGCCACTCATAAATCCTTTCATGTATTCGGATTGAGAAGACGTCCGGATGTTCCGAGGGCTCTTGCCGTAGACTCGCCCAGCAGTATCGTTAGCATGTCACCGAAACATCATGGAACGTACACAGTGATGCAAACGCACGCCGGTAGGGTCTGGTGATCTGTTCTCCTCACAACGACTACGCGATATCGTAAACTCGCAGACGGCTCCGGGGACGAGTGTGCATTATTTCTCTCTGTTACCGTGTTTATTATATGGGCCACCATATAATAAGGAGGGAATATGCAGTTACTCGGTATGTTATTCGTTGCTCCTCGTGCAGTCTGCGTCGCAGCCGCCTGCATCCTGCTTCTCAGCGGATGTGGCACCGGGAAGAAAAAGCCGGTCGATCTCGATGGAGTGATCGTCATTACCGAACTCAATGGCATGGCGAACGATGCAGACAACTCGACCTCGGCCAGCCCCGAAACCCATCGCTATAGTTCGCCAACGAGCACCGCCGCGACGGACGGCAATACGATCGCATCGAGCGACGCGCCGCATTTCGATCGTGTCTCCTGCGTCGTGCATGGGATTCCGGGGGCAAGTGCTTCACAGTGGCCATGCGAGGCCAAAGCCAATAACCGTGTGCTTTCGGAGCTCGTGGTGAATCAAGCTGGAAGCTATGCCTTCCG
The DNA here is from genome assembly GCA_018266755.1 of Bacteroidota bacterium. Classification (NCBI taxonomy): domain Bacteria; kingdom Pseudomonadati; phylum Bacteroidota; species Bacteroidota bacterium. Next base: position 246,424 of record JAFDZW010000006.1, on the reverse strand, counting down.
ATCGACACTGAACGTGCACGGCGTACATATTGCGGGCGGGGGACGGCTCGATATTTTTATTCGGACGAATATCCTCGATAGCTTAGGTCTTGCGGTTGGCGGAGGTGCGCTGACATTTCAGGATATTACGCTCAGTCCGGACGGCACGAAATTGATCCTTAACGGCGACAGTACAAGAACGGTGAATCTCGACAAAGACGGAAGCTGCTCGATTCCGTTTGATAGTCCGGCGCCGGGCGTCACACTCAAGAATGGTTCGTATCAGCTCGAGAATGAACTTCGCGTCTATGCCACAGCACCGGGACTAAGTTCGCATGCGGAGGCGAAGAACGTGTCACTCACGGTTGCTCTTCACTAATACTTTACTATTTGTCAACCGTTATGGTATAGGAATGAAAAGCGCAATGTGTGAAACGGTTGGTACCTAATTTCGTATCGAGTGGGGTAAATTTATTTGCATCCGTACCCCGAATGAAAACGACCCTGATTCTCCTCGTGGCAATCATTGGATTTGCCGGTAATATACATGCCCAGAAATTCTGGCTCACGACTTACGAATTCCCTGGGGGACCGAAAACCGGTCTTGCCGGGATGCAGGATTCCGTCCTGTTCTATTCGACTCCCTCGATGGTGTTTCGCAGTTCGAATGCGGGACAGCACTTCGATACGATCTTCACCGCTTCCAGACTATACACGCTCTTTCTTGATCCCTCGCATGTACTCTACGGCGGGGGCAATGGGAAGATTTTCGTAAGCATGGATCTCGGCCTGACATGGGATTCGGTTGTCGTCGGGAGTTATCCCGTCGTCATGTTCCAGGAAGCGGGCTCCGGCAACATCTTTGCAGCGACGGGGACGTCGGATATGGTGGAAGGGTACGTAGGTGATGGCATATTCTATTCATCGGACGCCGGCAAGCACTGGCAGCAACGAAATACTGGGTTACCGATCAAGCCATTTGTCGATCGTCTCGCCGCCGATTCGCACGGACGAGTCTACATTACCATCGCAGACGACCAAGCGCCGGACACGAAAGGCCTCTTCGTTTCGGATGATCTCGGACTCACATGGCAGCATGAGCAGATCGTTATTGACGGTGCAAATACGATTGAAAATACCGTCTTTATTTCAAGTGCGAGCGGGCTATCGGTCTCACCCGATGACAGTGTCTATTTGAGCTTCGAAGGCATCGCGCGTGCAGACGCGTCGGGTGTGCTGGTGCATCTGAATCTCGTAAAGCACCGCGACGAGATTGGCAAGCCGACACAATGGCAACGGATGCAGGTGGGCGGTACCGGTTCATGGTGGTACGATGCGCAACTCAATAACATACACTTCGCTCGTAACGGAGACCGCTATTCGTCACGAACCGGCACGGCAACCTTCGGCGCGACATACTTCATGCGTCATGGCGCCTGGTGGCAGAGCACAGACCGCGGGCTGGGGCTCGATGCGACGGGGATGAGAAGCGAACAAACATTTTACGAGACTTCGACCGGGAAGATCTATATGATCCAGGCATACGACGAACGCCTGTATTGGGCCGATACGAGTACGCTGGCCGTCGACCGGAATTCGCAGAAATTACTCAAGGTCTCGATATATCCAAACCCTGTTCAGCATGGCGAGCAAGTACGTATCGAATTGCCGTTAGATGTTGCTGGATTGTCTTCAATCCGTACAATAAACTCACTCGGTCAAGAAGTGCTATGGTTTGAACCTCGAAGCGGGAATACCTTTGTGGCACCGGCTGCACGAGGGGTATATCTTGTACATTCGGAGACTGGCCAACCTATTGGTCGCTTCGTTGTGTACTAGTCGTACATAAATTAAAAAGCCCGCCGGTTGGCGGGCTTTGTTGTGCGAATAGTATTTACCGATCAAATATCATGTCGCCCGTTTTCGGGTCAAGATGAAATACCTCACCGGAGGCATTTTTCATCAGTGTGTTACCGTGCGAGTCTACGCCGACGATCGACACGTCGGGGAAGTGCTTCAGGCCGCCTTCATACTTGAGCTGCCTAGCATTTCCCGAATTGCCTTTGATGTACTTCTCGGTCCACTTCATATAGATGTCGGTTGATATGAATTTCATATCGCCGGTCGAGGGATCGATGTAAAAATATTGACCGCTGCGATTTTTATAGATCGTGTGCCCGTCGTCAAGCCCGGCGATCATTAGCGGTGATTCCATCTTGATGAATCGCTCGGAGAACTTGATGTACATTTTCGATCTGGTTGCCGTCATCTTGGACTGTGCACCCGAATCGGTCGTCACACCGCCGCGCTGCGCGAATGCAGCGCCGGTGAGCATCGGTACTGCCATGATCGTTGCTGCAACGGTACGTGTGCGGTTCTTCGATGGCTTGGTTTTGTTCTGGGTTGATCGTTTCATAGAATAACTCCTTTGATCGATATAGATGTTCGGATATGGCGATCATCGCCGAGACTCAGACCGCCGCTTCGAGGCGATCATCGTCCCTCTGCACTTCGGGGAGCCACAGTGGCAGGCATACGCGTCGAGCACATCCTTCGACCGACGGCCGCTTCGACGGATTGCGGGGCCGAGTTGGTAGTCGAATGTCAGCTCTTCGCCGCGGGTAATATCTCGCATTGCATAGATATACACACGATCATCGAACACGCATGCTTCGCAGTTCGGTTCGCAGCTATGGTTGATGAAACGTGCGTCACTGCCACCTACCGAACCGTCGATCGTCATCGTATGTGAAAGCGCAAAGATGTAGGTGTGTGTGCGTTTGCCGGCGTCCATTTCCACGAGCAATGTCGAGATGGGTACTCGCTCGCCGAGATACTCGACGATTCGTGTGCCACGGGGGATCTTGCGTTTAGCAAACACTCCCTTACCTTGGATGCGCGAACGTCCGACGCGGATGAAATCGCGGTTCTGTGCCCTTGCTTGTGCTGCCGTCTTCAATAAATGCTCCGAACGGTTGTTGAAATAGAACCGAAGTCGAGCACGATTGCCTCCCGTGCAAGGTGCACGTTGCAACATGTGTTTTTTTCTCGGATACTGATGATGCGTTGTAAGGGTTCGTTTACTATTAGTGTTTATAGAAACTTCTGGTACTCCACAAATAATGACGCTGTACGCGAGGCAACCGACGTCCCACCCCGTCCGATCTACTCGCGTGGATAGCACTGGTATAGATTCAAACGATCGGAGGGGTACATGCAAAGTGGACGAGCGGCACACCCGCGTATCATTCAGGGTGGAATGGGAGTAGCTGTTTCAGGATGGAAACTTGCAAAAGAAGTCGCGAGCGCCGGCGAACTTGGAGTTGTCTCCGGTACCGGTCTCTCGCAAGTGTTTGCCCAGCGCCTTCAAGATGGTGATGCCGACCGTGCTCTTCGTCGAGCTCTCGACCACTTCCCGGATCGCAACGTTGCTTCGACGATACTAGCCGCTCACTTCAATAAACCCCGCACATCGGGACGCCGGGCTGTGCGTGGTGTACCGATGTACACATTGTCTCCAAGTGACGACCTTCTTCGATTAACGGTCGTCGCTACTTTTTGCGAGGTTTGGCTGGCAAAAGAGGGACACGACGGATTGGTTGGGATTAACTTGTTGGAAAAAGTACAACTTCCGAATCTTGCCTCGATCTACGGAGCGATGCTTGCGGGCGTCGACTTCGTGCTGATGGGCGCCGGAATTCCGCGCGAGATACCCGGGGCGCTCGACAACTTCGCACTGCATCATGCCGCATCGATCAAAGTGAGCGTCGATGGAGCCACGGCGGACGACAACGTTCAGATCACGCTCGATCCCCGACGACTCTTTACAATCGCGTTCGAACCGTTGAAGCGTCCGAAGTTTCTCGCAATCGTCTCTTCGGACGTATTAGCAGAAGCGCTCTTGAAACGTGCAAACGGGACAATCGACGGATTCGTGATCGAGAACGAACGTGCAGGCGGACACAACGCTCCGCCTCGGGGTGCGTTGCGGCTGACAGAGTTCGGCGAGCCGATCTACGGTCCTCGCGACGCCGTGAATCTCGATACACTCCGATCCCTCGGTCTTCCGTTTTGGCTTGCTGGTGACCAGGCTTCTCCCGAGCATCTCAGTGCTGCAGTTGCAGCCGGAGCACAGGGTATTCAGGTCGGTACTGCCTTTGCGTTCTGCGCCGAGTCCGGGCTTGCACCGCATTTACGCGAGGGCATTTTGCGCGATGTCGCCAACGGGCGAGCTGAGCTCTTTACCGATCCGAACGCATCTCCAGCAGGTTTCCCGTTCAAAGTTGTTCGTTTCGGGGGGACGATTTCCGATCCGGATATGTATGCCATGCGTCCCCGCCTTTGTCAGTATGGGTTATTGCGTCAGGCATATAAACGTCCAGATGGGAGTATTGGATACCGTTGTCCTGCAGAGCCGGTCGAGAGCTATGTACAGAAAGGCGGCAACATTGAAGATACGATAGGGAAGAAATGTTTGTGTAATGCGCTCATGGCAAATATCGATCTGCCTCAGGAACAGTTGTCAGGCTATATCGAAAAACCGCTTGTCACGGCGGGTGATTCAATCCGACGCCTCGGTCGATTTCTGCACAACGGAAGCCTGCACTACTCTGCGCGCGATGTGCTGGAATATCTGTGTGGGGTGTGTACGCCAACACCTGCGGTAATTGCCAGTGGGTCGTAAGGCACGCGAGAGGATTGCGTTCGGAGTATCCGGCAACTCGTAGGGATTGGCCCTGTCCGGACCGCGTGTCGGTCTACTCGCTAGAGTGAACGAATTCTTCGATCATCTGTAAATTGTCCCGACGCTGCTTGCGTCGGCGGCTGATTGCCATCCATTGGGTTACAAGCGCGAAGAGTAGCAGAACGGTCGCCAAGATCCATCGCACCTCGGATGAGAAGATGTCGGTGACGATCCCGACTAACAGCAACGCGTACAGCGCATAGTACAGCGCAATCCAGCGCTTGAACGGTGCGAGGTCCTTGAATGTGAGCATGATGCTTTCTTTCAAGTGAATGGCTGCAGGTTCCAACCCGATGGCCGCGTAATAAGTTTGTCCCTACGAAAAGGGGAGTGGCTCAATATTGGCATTATACATCCGGTTATTCTGAGAGCGAAGCGAAGAATCCCTCAATGAAACGCAGTGAGGCTCCGCCACAGGGACTCTTCGCGTTGCTCAGAATGACGTCTGTTGAACATCGTGAAATTGAGACACTACCTACAAACACAAAGCCCGCCAACATGGCGGGCTTTGAGAATTCGGATCTGAGCCTCGTTTACACGGCGGCGCGGCTGCGGCGCTGCGGACGGGGCTGCTCTTCGATCGGCTCCATACCGAGTTCTTCGAGCTCCTTCGGGATGACGAGGAGTTCTTTGAACTTCGGCAAACCGGTACCGGCCGGGATGAGGTGACCGACGATCACGTTTTCCTTGAGACCAAGGAGCGTATCCGTCTTTGCCTGAATCGAGGCCTCGGTGAGTACCTTGGTCGTCTCCTGGAAGCTGGCCGCCGAGATGAAGCTCTCGGTCGTCAGTGCCGACTGCGTGATGCCAAGGAGTACCGGCTCTGCGAGGATCGGTTCGGCCACGCGCGATTCCGGCGGGGTCTTCTCCTTCTTCTTGAGCTCGGCAACTGTTTCCTTGAACTTCTTACGTTCGACCATCTGGCCCACTTTGAACTTGGAGTCGCCACGCTTGGTGATGAACACCGAGTTCTTCAGGATCTCGTTCTCCTCGCCGACCTTGATCTTATCAATCTCGTCGCCCTCGAGCATCAGCGAATCACCCGAAGAGGTGATCACGACTTTGCCGAGCATCTGACGAACGATGATCTCGATGTGCTTATCGGAGATCTTCACACCCTGCATGCGGTACACTTCCTGAATTTCATTCACGAGGTACTGCTGCACGGCGGCGACGCCCTTGATCTTCAGGATGTCGTGCGGATCGATTGCACCGTCGGAGAGGCGCTCGCCCGAACGGACGCTGTCGCCTTCCTGCACGAGAATGTGCTTACCAAACGGGATCGTGTACTCACGACGGTCGGTGCTGTCATGCGCCGTGACGGCGATGACACGCGAACCGCGGCGCGGCTTCTCGAAGTGCACGACGCCGTCGATCTCCGAAACCGTAGCCGGATCGCTTGGCGAGCGAGCTTCGAAGAGCTCCGTGACGCGCGGCAGACCGCCCGTGATGTCGCGGTTCTTACCCGACTCACGATGGATCTTCACGAGCACCATACCAGCCGGGATCGCTTCGCCGTCCTCGACCTGGAGGATGGCGTTGCTCGGGATGATATAGTTGATGATGCGCTTGCCGTCTGCATCCAAGATGTCAATTGTCGGCGACTTTGTGCGGTCGCGCGAATCGATCGTGCGGGTCTGGATGTGACCGGTAAGTTCATCGGGCTCGCGACGAACCGTGATGTTCTCGACGAAGTCACGGAATTTGACCGTACCCTTATGCTCCGAAACGATCACGGCGTTGTACGGATCCCACTCGTAGAGCAGTTCGCCCTTCTTGATCGGGGCGCCATCCGGCACAAGGATCACCGAACCGTACGGAACATCGAACTTGCCGACGGCGCGATTGTCGTCGTCGAGAATATTCACGACACCCGAACGCGACAGGACGATCTTCTGACCTTCCACGTTCGTGATGACCTTCATACCCTCGTACTGGATCGTCCCTTCGAACTTCGACGTGACCTGCGACTGCGACGCAATGAGCGATGCCGTACCACCGGTGTGGAATGTACGAAGCGTGAGCTGCGTACCCGGCTCACCGATGGACTGAGCAGCGATACGACCGACCGCTTCGCCGGGTTCGACGAGCTTGTGGGTCGCAAGGTTGCGGCCGTAACACAGCGCGCAGATGCCGCGCTTTGCTTCGCAGGTGAGCACCGAGCGAACGAGCACGGTCTCGATCGAGGTCTCGGAGATCGCAAGCGCGACTTCCTCGTCGATCATCTGACCGGTCTTGCAGATCACTTTCTTCGACAGCGGATCGACGATGTCTTCTTGCGACACGCGACCGAGGATGCGCTCGGCGAGCGTCTCCTTGATGTCTTCGCCTTCCTTCAGAGCGCTGGTCGGAATACCGCGGATCGTCTCGCAATCGTGCATTGCGATAACGGCATCCTGCGATGCGTCGACAAGACGACGTGTGAGGTAACCGGCGTCAGCCGTTTTCAACGCGGTATCGGCAAGACCCTTACGGGCACCGTGCGTTGAAATGAAGTACTCGAGGATCGACAGACCTTCGTAGAAGTTCGAGAGGATCGGGTTCTCGATGAGTTCGCCCGTCTGACCCGACAACGACTTCTGCGGCTTGGCCATAAGACCGCGCATACCGGCAAGCTGACGAACCTGTTCCTTCGAACCGCGGGCTCCGGAGTCCACCATCATATAGAGTGGGTTGAAGCCGTTGCGGTCGTGCTGGAGCGTTTCGAACAGTTTGTCGGCCACGCGATTAGTCGCGCGCGTCCAGATATCGATCACCTTGTTGTAGCGCTCACCGGTCGTGATGAAACCGTTGAGGTACTTATCGTGCACGTCATCGACCTGAGCCTGTGCCTTGTCGATAATTTCGTTCTTCTCCTTCGGAACGACGATATCGGAGAGTGCGACCGACACGCCGCCCTTCGTGGCGAACATGAAGCCGAGATCCTTCAGCTTGTCGAGGAATTCGACCGTCTGAATGAGACCGACCTTGCGGAAGCACATGGCGATGATCTGACGCAGACGTTTCTTGGTCAGGAGCTCGTTGAGGTAGCCCATGTCCTTCGGCACGATCTGGTTGAAGATCGTGCGGCCGACCGTCGTCTCGATCATCTTGCCGCCGATACGAACCTTCACCATTGCATGCAAGTGCACGCGGTTGAGGTTGTAGGCGACCATGACTTCCTTCGCAGTGCCGAAGATCATGCCTTCGCCGAGCGCGCCGTGCTTATGCTTCGTCAGGTAATAGGGTCCGAGAACCATATCCTGCGACGGCACAGCGATCGGCTCGCCGTTCTGTGGCGAGATGATGTTGTGCGAGCTGAGCATGAGCGTCGAGGCTTCGAGCTGTGCTTCGAACGACAACGGTACGTGCACGGCCATTTGGTCACCGTCGAAGTCGGCGTTGAATGCCGTACAGACGAGCGGATGAACCTGAATAGCGCGGCCTTCGATCAGCTTCGGCTGGAATGCCTGGATACCCAGTCGGTGCAGTGTTGGTGCACGATTGAGCATGACCGGATGTCCGTCGATGATCGATTCCAAGATATCCCACACGTCGTTCGTCTTGCGCTCGACGAGCTTCTTGGCGGACTTCACGGTCTTCGTGATACCGCGCTCGATGAGCTTGCGAATGATGAACGGCTTGAAGAGCTCGACTGCCATTTCCTTCGGCAGACCGCACTGGTGCAGGCGAAGCTCCGGACCGACGACGATGACCGAACGGCCGGAATAGTCAACACGCTTACCAAGCAGGTTCTGACGGAAGCGGCCCTGCTTACCCTTGAGGGTGTCGGAGAGCGACTTCAGCGCACGCGACGTGTCAGCTTTCACAGCAGAGACGCGGCGGGAGTTGTCGAAGAGGGAATCGACCGCTTCCTGCAACATGCGCTTTTCGTTACGCAGAATGACCTCCGGCGCCTTGATGTCCATCAAGCGCTTGAGGCGGTTGTTGCGGATGATCACGCGGCGATAGAGATCGTTGAGATCGCTCGTCGCAAATCGACCGCCTTCGAGCGGCACGAGCGGACGAAGCTCCGGCGGAATAACCGGCACCGCATTGAGCACCATCCACTCCGGACGGTTATCGAGCTTCGCCTCTTCCGGACGGAATGCCTCGACGGTACGCAGGCGCTTGAGTGCTTCCTGACGCTTGAGCTGCGACGTTTCTTCGCGAGCCTGACGACGCAGTTCGATCGAGAGCGCCTCGATATCGATGCGGCTCAGGAGCTGGTGCACCGCAGGTGCGCCGATGCCGGCGATGAACTTCTTCGGATCGAGATCTTCGAGATCGTCATTTTCCGACGGCAACGAATCGAGAATACGATAGTATTCTTCTTCGGTCAGCAGGTGCTTTTCCGGCAGGCCGGTCGTACCTGGGCTGATGACGACGTATGATTCGTAATAGATAATCTTCTCGAGATCCTTGCTGGGGATACCGAGCAAGTGGCCGATCTTGTTCGGCAGCGAGCGGAAGTACCAGATGTGTACGACCGGCACGGCGAGCGAAATGTGGCCGAAGCGCTCACGACGAACGGACTTCGTCGTCACCTCGACTCCGCAACGATCGCAGATGATGCCTTTATAGCGGATACGCTTGTACTTACCGCAGAAGCATTCCCAGTCACGCGTCGGTCCGAAGATCTTCTCGCAAAAGAGACCGTCTTTTTCCGGTCGGTAGGACCGGTAGTTGATGGTCTCGGGCTTGGTCACTTCACCGTGCGAACGACCGAGAATGCTCTCGGGGCTCGCCAGGCTGATCGTGATCTGCGAGAATTTCTTGAACGGCGATTCCATTGGAAGCATGTATGCCATTGTAATTTTCCTTTAGTAGTTCTTAAAATCGTGTCCTACGTGTATCGGAGCAGGGTAGTACCGCAGCGCCTTGCTCAGGCGCTGCGGTACTGCAACGGCTCGTTTAGCTGATCGTCACCTCCAGTGCCAAGCCTTGCAGCTCGCGCACCAACACCGAGAACGATTCCGGAACGCTCGGCTCCGGCATGTTCTCGCCCTTGACGATTGCCTCATAGACGCGCGAACGACCTGGAACGTCGTCCGACTTTACGGTCAGGATCTCCTGCAGTGCGTGTGCCGCACCATACGCTTCGAGCGCCCAGACTTCCATTTCTCCGAAGCGCTGACCACCGAACTGTGCCTTACCACCGAGCGGCTGCTGCGTGATGAGGGAGTAGGGTCCGATCGAACGGGCATGAATCTTGTCGTCGACCAAGTGGCTCAGCTTGAGCATGTAGATGCAGCCGACGGTGACTTTCTGATCGAACGCATCGCCGGTGCGACCGTCGAACAGGAGCGAACGGCCGTCGGTATCGAGGCCGGCTTCGCCCAAGTATCCGACAACGTCATCCCAATGCGCGCCGTCGAAGATCGGGGTCTCGAACTTCACACCGAGTCGCTTTGCAGCGAAGCCGAGTGCGGTTTCGTAGAGCTGCCCGATATTCATACGAGAAGGCACGCCGAGCGGGTTGAGCACGATGTCCACCGGCTGACCGTTCGCGAGGAACGGCATGTCTTCCATCGGGACGATCTTGGCCACGACACCCTTGTTACCGTGACGACCTGCCATCTTATCGCCGACCGAAAGCTTGCGCTTCTTGGCGACATAGACTTTTGCCATCTGCATAATGCCCGGCTGGAGTTCGTCTCCGAGACCCACTTTGGATTTTTCGCGACGGACGTCTGCTTCGACGTCTTCGCGCTTGGTCCAGTAGCCTTCGTAGATCTTGCGGATAAGGTTCATCTTGCGACGATCGTCGAGCCAATCCTGTCCGACGGACAAGCGCTCGAGCTCTTCGAGGCGCGAGAAGAACGTATCGTGCTTGAATGCGACGCCCGAGCGAATGACGACGGAGCCGTCGAGATCGCGGACGCCGACCGACGTCTCGCCATCAAGAACCTTCAGCAGCTTCTCGGCGAGGCGGCTGTTGATTTCGTGGAGCGACTCGGCATACATCTTGTCAATCGCGTCGAGGCGCTTCTTCTCGTCGCGCTTCTCTTCGCCCTCCTTCTTCGTGCCCTTGCGGGAGAAGAGCTTGGTATCGACGACGACGCCCTTGAGTCCTGGCGGCGCCTTGAGTGATGCGTCCTTCACATCGCCGGCCTTGTCGCCGAAGATGGCGCGCAAGAGCTTTTCTTCCGGCGTCGGATCGGTCTCGCCCTTCGGCGTGATCTTACCGATGAGGATATCGCCTTCCTTCACCTCTGCACCGACGCGAACGATACCGTTCTCGTCGAGGTCCTTCGTGGCCTCTTCCGAGACGTTCGGGATTTCGCGTGTGAGCTCTTCTTCGCCGCGCTTGGTGTCGCGCACATGAAGTTCGTATTCTTCGATGTGGATCGAGGTGTAAATATCTTCCGAGACGACGCGTTCGCTGATGACGATGGCGTCTTCGAAGTTATATCCGCGCCACGGCATGAACGCGACGATCACGTTGCGTCCGAGTGCGAGTTCGCCGCCTTCGGTCGAAGACGAATCCACGAGCACGTCACCCTTTGCAACCTTCTGTCCGGCCTTAACGAGCGGACGGTGGTTGATACAGGTGTCTTGGTTCGAGCGGAAGAACTTCGTCAACTGATACTCTTTGATGCGGGTATCGTCGAAGCTGGCGAGGATCTCGTCGCGCGAGCCTTCCTCTTCGTAGCGAACGATGATCTTCTGCGAATCGACGTACTCGACCGTTCCGGCACGCTCTGCAAGCAGCAGCGCGCGGCTATCGCGGGCAATGACGCCTTCGAGACCAGTACCGACGACCGGCGCTTCCGGACGAAGCAGCGGTACGGCCTGGCGTTGCATGTTCGAGCCCATGAGTGCGCGGTTCGCGTCGTCATGCTCGAGGAACGGGATGAGAGCCGCAGCAGCCGAGACGATCTGGCTCGGAGCGACGTCCATGTACTGCACTTCCTCGGGCGATTTCATGACGAAGTCACCGAACTGACGGCAGCTAATGCGTTCGCCGACGAACTTGCCGTGCGAATCGAGCGTCACGTTCGCCTGTGCGATGATCTTATCTTCTTCGTCGTCCGCGGTAAGGTAATGAATGTCGCTCGTAACCTTGCCGTTCTTCACGAGGCGATACGGCGTCTCGATGAAGCCGAACGGATTGACGCGGGCGAATACAGCCAGCGACGAGATAAGACCGATGTTCGGGCCTTCCGGCGTTTCGATCGGGCAGAGTCGGCCGTAGTGCGTGTAGTGAACGTCGCGGACTTCGAAGCCGGCGCGCTCACGCGTCAGACCGCCAGGTCCGAGCGCAGACATACGACGCTTGTGCGTCATTTCTGCGAGCGGATTGGTCTGATCCATGAACTGCGAGAGCTGGTTCGTGCCGTAGAACGTGTTGATCACGCTTGTGACGGTACGCGCATTGACGAGATCGGCCGGACCGACTTTCTCATCGTGGATGCTCATACGCTCGCGGATCGTGCGGGCCATACGTGCCAGACCGACGTTGAACTGCTGTGCAAGCTGCTCGCCGACGGTACGGACACGACGATTTCCCAAGTGATCGATATCGTCGAGCGAGGCCTTGCCGAGCTGCAGGCGAATGATATACTTTAGGATGGCGCAGATGTCGTCGCTGGTCAGCGTGGTGGTATCGTTCGGGATGTTCAGCTCGAGACGCTGGTTCAAGCGCAAACGACCGACGAGGCCGAGGTCATAACGTTTCTGCGTGAAGAAGAGCTTTTCGAGCAAGCCGCGCGCGGTGTCCATATCCGGTGCTTCGGTCGAACGCATGACGCGGTAGATCGCTTCGTATGCGTCGTCCTGCGAACGCGACGGGTCCTTGGCAATCGTGTTCATCACGACAGCGCCGCCGGTCTCTTCGAGATCGAGGAATTTGATCGACTTCACGCCGCTCTTCTTGAGCATCGGAATGTGCTCTTCCTTGAACTCGGAGTCCTTCGAGAGGAAGATTTCACCGGTTGCCATATCGATGACGTCCGATGCGATCTTGCGGCCGACGTACTCGCTGAGGTCGCCCTTCTTCGCTTCGACTTCTGCAACGAGACCGAAGAGATCGAGGATCTGTTCGTCGGTACCGTAGCCGAGTGCGCGAAGGAGCATCGTCACCGGGAATTTCTTCTTGCGGTCGATGTAGGCCCAGAGCACGTTATTGATATCGGTCGTGAACTCGACCCAGCTTCCGCGGAAAGGGATGACACGGCCGGAGAAAATCGTGGTCCCGTTCGGATGCATGCTCTCGGAGAAGAACACGCCCGGCGAACGGTGCAACTGGCTGACGACGACACGCTCGGCGCCGTTGATGATGAACGTACCTTTGTCGGTCATCATCGGAAGGTTACCGAGGAACACTTCCTGTTCGATGGTTTCGACGTAGTCTTCCGTTCCTTCTGCCGCATTTTTCGACGACAGGCGCAAGCGGGCCTTCAGCGGCACGCTATAGGTCAGGCCGCGCTCCTGGCATTCTTCGATGCCGTAGCGGGGCTTTTCCAGGCGGTAGTCGAGGTATTCGAGTACGAAGGTCTCGCGCGAATCGACGATCGGGAAGTTGAGACGGAATACCGACTCCAGACCCGTTGCGATACGCTCCGAGAGCGGGATACCCGATTGCAGGAATTCTTCAAAGCTCTTGATCTGCACATCGAGCAGATCGGGCATTTGATATCCCTTCGGGATCTTCGAGAATGAGATTCTGCCGTTATCGGCGAGCTGTGCGCTGCCGAGCAGAGGGACAGTTGACTTCTTTGCCATGCGAAGTATTTCGGTTTGTGTCTAAATAAACTTGGTGACGATCTCGAGCGTGTACGCTTAGAAACAATACGACATGGCGTAGGCCTGCTCACATTGAGCGGTCATCGGGGTTGTGGTATTGATTGAGGGCGCAGTAAACCGGGGTTCCGGTAATACAAGATAGGACGTATCCGCATGCGAATACGTGACGGGGTGCGTTGTCACTGCGTACAAAGTCGTGCTCGGTTGTTCGTGATGAATGCGTCTGCACTCGGTATCGATTTGAATTGTATTCGTGGATACCCGGCAGAAGGATTCGAATTTCAGCACAGTGCAAACGGGACATATATAATAATGATTCCACCGAAACCTGACTTTTGGCCGCTCCCAAAGCAGATTGTTTTCCATGCCGTTAGCCCAAGATGCTCAAGCATTGAATCAGATTGCAGAGGGACATAAATGGGGAGATGTAGCAAATTTCGTAACGAATTGAACTATATCCAGTTCGTCCGTGTATATTGTACGGGAGCGTACCCCCTCAGACTCTCGCTATAACTATTTAGCTTCGTTTCTTCGTTGGCGCAGTTCACAAGCGATAACTTAACGCCCGAAGTTGGTGCGCGTTTGCGTGAGGCCCGAATTGCCAAAGGCCTCAGCGAGGCCGACGCCGCGGCCAGACTCCGGACCACTCCGCACTACATCGAACGCATGGATGCGGGCGATGTTCGTTCGTTGCCCCCCGAACCCTACCGAAAATCGTTTATCAAAGAATACGCACGTCTGGTCGGGCTCAAGCTCGATGTGCTGCTTTCGGGCGAGCCTGCGAGCGAACCGAGATCCGAAGGGGGAATACTCGGCGCTGTCTCGGCCGTACCGGAAGTCGCGAAGAAAGTGACGAAGGAAGCGGCATCGCTCGCGACCGAAGTGACAAAAACGACCGTCAAGACCACGGAAACCGTCGTCAAAAAAGCCGGCGAGGGGATGAAGGAAGCGGTGCAGGAGCTTCGCGGGAAAGAACTCTGGGAAGAGGCCGAACAAGTCCGACGCGAACGCCTCGGCATCAAAGAAGCGGAAGAAACACCCGAGTTGCGGATGCGACCGCAACGCAGCGCCCAAGCCCCGCCAAGCACACCGCCGCCTCCGGCGCAAACTTCGCAGGAGACGCTTGGGGAGAGTACCGTCCGGCGTACGCCGATCTCCGAACGACGTCAGCCGACGCAACGGCTGGATCTCGATAAAGAAGTTCGTCGCGAAGCTGAGAGTTACGAACCACCCGAGTCCGAAGAGTATGAATTGCATACCGGGCCATCGCGCTCGACCAAGGTGATCGTCGGGTTGCTCATCGTGATCGCTGCCGTCGTGGCATACAGCGTGATCAGCAAACGTGCGAAGAATACGCCGCCCGAACCGGTGGTTACCGAAGCGCCGAAGGTCGAGACAAAGCAGCCGCCGGCAAAGCCTGCACCGACTGCCGAGAAGAAAAAAGATACCACGGCTGCAGCCGCAGTGCCCCCGCCGGTCGATAGCTCGTTGAAATTCACGCTCACCGCAAAAGAGGATGTGTGGGTCAGTGTCACGCCCGACGTCGGCAATGGTTTCCGCGGGACGATGAAGGCGGGCGAGACGAAGCAATTCAGCGCAAAAGAGAAATATATTCTTTATCTCGGCAATCAAAAGTCGGTCGGTATGACCCTCAACGGGAAACCACTCTCCGGATTACCGACTGTGCCGGGCTCGAATATGGTGGTACGAAACGTCCTGCTCACTCGCGACAAGGCCGTGCCTGCTTCACCAGACCAGAATCCGACAGAGATTAAGAAGCAAGCACTAAAATCGGTAACGCCGCCTCCGACAGCGAAACCGAAGCCTCAGGTGAAGCAGGCTGAGGCGAATCATCCTCATCCGGCTGCGAAGAAACCGGAAGTAAGAAAACCGGCGCCCAAAAAGCCGGCCCCGAGAAAAGCGAATCAACCGATCCGCAAACAAATCCCGACAACTCCGCCGGTTCTGCCGCAGGCAAACTAAGCGTATGCGATCAATTCATGCCACGCGCTGTCATCGGTGCGTGGCATGCGTATTTTCGTAGCAATGAGCGGGAAGCACCTATCTGTTGAGAAACGCATCGAAACGCTGCGGACCGAGCTCCGCGAGCATGATTACCGGTATTACGTTCTCGCGCAACCGTCGATCAGCGACCGCGAATACGACGAACTCCTCAAAGAACTCGAGGCACTCGAAGCTGCGCATCCGGAGTTCGCCCGTGACGATTCGCCCACGCAGCGCGTCGCCGGCGAACCGACAAAAGTCTTTCCGCCGGCCAAGCACGAGTACCAGATGCTCTCGCTTGCAAATACGTACTCGCAAGAAGAGGTAACGGATTTCGAAGCACGCGTCACGAAACTCTTGGGGCATGCACCGGCACACGGTTATACATGCGAGCTGAAGTTCGACGGCGTCGCGATGAGCCTTACCTATCGCGATGGCAAACTGGTGCGCGGCGCAACCCGTGGCGATGGGACCACCGGAGACGATGTGACAGCCAACGTTCGAACGGTGCGCTCGGTCCCGCTCACGATTCGTTCGAAGAAGACGAAAGCCGGAACGTCGTTCGAGGTACGCGGTGAGATATTCATGAGCATCGAGGGCTTTCGCAAGATGAACCGAGAGCGTGAAGAACTCGGCGACGAGCCATTCGCTAACCCCCGCAACTCGACGGCGGGCACGTTAAAGACGCTCGACGCGCGCGAGGTCGCAAAACGTCCGTTGCAGTTCGTTGCATACCAATTGTTGCTCGAAGGCGATGATCGCGCCGTATTGCCGACCCAGACGGCCCGGCTCGAAGCGCTCAGAGACCTCGGCTTTCCTGTCTCGGAATACACGAAGAAGGTCAACGATATCGACGAGATCATGGCGTTCGCCATGAAGTGGCAGGAAGCGCGCGATACGTTACCGTTCGAGATCGACGGTGCGGTCATCAAAGTGAACTCGCTTGCCGAGCAGGACGAACTCGGGACGGTCGCGAAGTCGCCCCGTTGGGCGATTGCGTATAAATTCGAAGCGCGACAGGCCCGCACGGTGCTCAACGACATTACGCTGCAAGTCGGCCGAATGGGGACGATCACACCTGTTGCCGAACTCGAACCGGTGCAACTGACTGGTATTACGATCCGCCGGGCAACACTGCACAACGCCGACGAGATCGAGCGCAAGGATTTCCGGATCGGCGATACAGTGATTATCGAACGCGGCGGCGATGTGATCCCGAAAGTGGTCGGCGTCGAGTTGGCGAAGCGTCCGAAGCACGCAAAAAAGTATCACTACCCGACAACATGCCCTGCCTGCGGAAGCGCTATCTCGCGGCCGGAAGGGGAAGTCGGCTGGTATTGCGAAAATCCGGAATGCCCGCCGCAGGTGATCGCGCGCATCACGCACTTTGCTTCGCGCGGCGCGATGGATATTGCCGGGCTCGGCGAGCAATCGGTCGAGCAGTTCGTCTCAGCCGGGCTGCTACATACGATCGCCGATGTGTACGAACTTGCCGACAAGCGCAATGCATTGCTGTCACTCGATCGCATGGGCCAGAAGAAACTGGATAACTTGCTCGACGGGATCGAACGCAGTAAGCAGCAACCGGCCGATCGTGTACTTTTCGGATTGGGCATTCGTCACGTCGGTGCGAGCATCGCAAAGCTACTAATCGGCGCGTTCGGTTCGATCGACGTTATTGCGGAAGCAGAGGTCGATGCGATCGACGATGTTGCGGGCATCGGACCGGAAATCGCCGCAAGCGTGCATCGCTACTTCCGGCAATCGAAGAACGCCGCGATCGTCAACCGCCTGCGCAAGGCGGGGCTGCAATTCACCGCCGCAGTTGCCGAGCGGATCGAGTCGGAGTTCTTCTCAGGCAAGACGTTTGTATTGACCGGGACGCTCACGTCGATGACACGGGACGAAGCAAAAGAGAAGATCGAGACGCGTGGCGGCAAGACGAGCGGATCGGTCAGCAAGAAAACGAATTATGTCATTGCGGGCGCCGAAGCAGGCTCGAAGCTCGAGAAGGCGCAAGAACTCGGCGTGAATATTTTAAGCGAAGAAGAATTTCTCGCGCAACTCGGATAGCACATATTCTTTATCATCATCGATCATGATCCCATCGCGTCCCCTCGATTTCGGCGGTATTATCAACGAAGCGCTTCGCATCATCAAACTGACGTGGTGGCGAACGGCGCTGTTGTATGTGCTTTGCTCGATCCCTTCCGTACTCGTCTTGCTTGTCGGCGTGCATGGCTTTGTGGCCGAGGCAACGAACAGTGCAGACCGCTACCTTGGTCGTTCCGAGGAAAACCTCCAGGCATTTCGCGATTACACGCTTGCTCATTCCTCGCGGACGGACCAACTGACACTCTATCGCATCCAATTCCCGAGTGTGGTAGATGCGGTCGATAGTGTACGCGAGGTGGTGCAGACGGCCTATCCCGATTCGTCGGTCGCACGTGCGACACTGCAGGTGCGTGTGGATAGCATCGTCAACGCAGCCAACCGCGGAGTAGCGCCGACATTCTCTCAGTTCGTCGAACCGTACCTGCAATCGCTTTACTGGATCGGGGCGGGCATGCTGCTCTTGTTGCTCACCGGTGCAGCATTCACGGTCGGATCGTACGATATCGCTGCGCGCGCATTCGAACAACGAGCGCTTCCGTTGGCACGGGTACTGAAGCAGTCGGTACAACGGTGGATGTGGCTGTTGGTGGTGCAGTATGTTGCGATCGGCATGGCGATGCTCGTTGGGCTTGGGCTCGTCGTCGGTCTCGGTTCTGTACTGGGCGTATTCGGCGAGGTGATGTCGGTTCTGTTTGCGTTCGGCCTCGTCATCTATGCGCTCGTGCGAGTGTCGTTCGCGCCGGTTGCGCTCGTGAGCGAAGATCTTGGCCCGATCGAAGCAGTGAAGCGAAGCTTCGAATTGACGGCCGGGTATTGGTGGCGGATCGTCGGTGTGCTAATCCTCTCGGCGATCATGATCGTGACGGCCAGCACCATCGTCAGACTCCCGTTCTCGTTCATGGCACAATTTAATGAGCAATTCCTGATTGATGTCATCCATGCGCGAGCCGGGAGCGTACAGATGTTGTTGCAGCATGTGCTCTCGATGCTCGACACCATCGCATGGGTGGGGCTTATCCCGAATGCGCTCGTTGCGTCGCTCTTTCCGGCAGTCATTACGACGTTCTATTACGACTTACGTACGCGTCTCGACGGACCGCTCGAGTATCACTCCGATACGACACAGTTGACGCCGGCTGCGGATACCCCGACGTCCGGAAGCTCCAATCCGTCC
This sequence comes from Bacteroidota bacterium, assembly GCA_018266755.1. Classification (NCBI taxonomy): domain Bacteria; kingdom Pseudomonadati; phylum Bacteroidota; species Bacteroidota bacterium. The sequence goes on along the minus strand of JAFDZW010000006.1, from coordinate 227,681 downwards.
GAGCCGCCGGCAGGTAGCGATTCAGTTTGAATAGTGAGCAATGTAGCGTCATTCTGAGCGAAGCGAAGAATCCCTCGATGAAACGCAGTGAGGCTCCGCCACAGGGATTCTTCGCTTCGCTCAGAATGACAGTGTGAATATCAGAATGACAGTGTGAATAAAGCCATCGGAGTTACTCCTTGCCGACACCCTACTGAGACGAACCGACACGAATAATTGTTAGCCACTTTGAAAGCCCGCGGTGCGAAGTCTCGCATCGCGGGCGTATTGTGCTTTTTAAACTATTCGTCGTGACTTCGTTACTGTCAACTCTGCAATCTGTCGCTGCCCGCCTGGAGGGGATAGCCACGTTGATCGAATCGGTGGGGGATGTGAATACGCGCATTCGCCTTGCAAATGTCTTCGCGTCGTTCGATGCCGTGGTCGTCTCCGAGATATTCGCCAATTCCCAGCGCGAGATCCTGCTCACGACCGAAACCACGGCCGATGCCGAGCGACTCTACGACGATCTCGTCAAACTCATCGGCGAAGAATCGGCAGTGCTCTTCGCGCGCATTGAGCATCAATCGAAAGTGACGGCGGCGCTCGGGAAGAATGTCGTGGACACCGAGAATGTCGGGCAGTTGCTCGAAGGCCTCGAACGGATCAGCTCTGCCGAATCGCCGCTCGTGATTGTCGCGCAGGCTGATTGTCTGTCCATTCCCGTACCCGCTCCTGCCGAATTCAAACGCGAGACACTCACGCTGCGAAGCGGTGAAGAAGTTGGCTTCGACTTATTGCGCAAGTGGCTTCGCGAGCACCGTTTCGAACTCAAGAATTTCGTTGACGGATGCGGCGATTTTGCCGTTCGCGGTGGCATTGTCGACATCTTCCCGTTCACCGAGACCGTCCCGTACCGCATCGAGTTTTTCGGCGACACGATCGAGTCGATCCGCGAGTTCGACGTCATTAGTCAGCGGTCGATCGCACACCGGCAGGAGCTCGTGCTCATCCCGAATGCACTCGAAGGCGAAGAGGTTGTTCGTACGGCAAGTGTATTCGAATATCTCGAGGAAAATGCAATAGGCATCACGATCGAACCCGAACGAGTCGCCGGAGTGCTCGAAGAAGCGGGCCTTGCGGAGGTGGCCCTGAGACTCAGCGAACGCACCAATATCGCCATCTCGAACTTCGACGTGCCGGGATACTCCACACTCGATCTTGGCATTCGAAGACAACCGAACTTCCAGGCGAACCTGAAGTTGATCCGCACCGAGATTGACAAGCTCCTCGCCGAAGGCACAAACGTCGTGCTGATGGCCGAAACGGCGGACCTCGTCGGTCGATTAGAAGACCTCCTCAACGAGCAGATTCATCCCGAGCACGAGAATGAGTTCGCTAGCGAAGAACAACGGGGGAGCGTGCAGTTCGTCACACCCTCACTGTCGTACGGATTTAGCCTTCCTGCCGACCAGAAGACGGTCGTCTATAGTGAGCATGAACTCTTCGGCAGACGCCGTGAGAAGGGCACGGCAAGCAAGAAGCGCAGCTCCCGTTCAAAAGGGATCTCGTTGCGCGAACTCCGTTCGCTCAAGCGCGGCGACCTGCTCGTGCACGAGGATAAAGGTATCGGCAAGTTCATGGGGCTCGATACGATCGAGATCCAGGGCTCGAAGCAGGAGGTCGTTCGACTCTCGTATCGCGATAACGATACACTCTTCGTCAATCTCGACTATATTTCCAAACTCTCGCGATACAGCGCGGCCGAAGTCGCGACCGAGTCGGTTACGCTGTCGAAACTTGGATCGGCGGAGTGGCAACGCACTCGCGAGAAGACGAAGAAGCGGCTCAAGGACATTGCACGTAATCTCATCAGTCTCTATGCAAAGCGCAAGAAGCAGACCGGCTTTGCATACAGCAAAGACGACGTGCTGCAGCATGAAATGGAAGCGGCGTTCTTATATGAGGATACACCCGACCAGGCGCGTGCGACAGAAGACCTGAAGAAGGATATGGAAAGCGGTTCGCCGATGGACCGGCTGGTCTGTGGAGACGTCGGGTACGGCAAGACCGAAGTTGCCATGCGTGCAGCGATGAAGGCAACGCTCGATAAGAAACAGGTCGCTGTTCTTGTGCCGACAACGATCCTCGCCGAACAGCATGAGCGCTCGTTTCGCGACCGTCTCGAACGCTTCGGGGTAAGTGTGGCTTCGCTGTCACGCTTCAAGACCGCCAAAGAGCAGAAAGAGATTCTCGCAAAGCTTGTGGCCGGCACTGTGGACGTTGTTATCGGCACGCACCGGATATTATCGAAAGATGTCATCTTCAAAGATCTCGGTCTCTTGATTATCGACGAAGAGCATCGCTTCGGCGTTGCGGCGAAGGAGAAGCTGCGCGAGCTTCGAGCGACGGTGGATACGCTGACCCTGACGGCAACACCGATTCCGCGAACGCTCAACTTCTCGCTTCTCGGCGCACGCGATCTTTCGATCATCGAAACGCCGCCGAAAAATCGGTTGCCGATCCAGACCGAGATCATTACCGAACTTGAATCCGACACTGTCCGCAAGGCCATCCAGCGCGAGATGGAACGAGGCGGACAGATCTATGCGATCAACGATAAGGTGCAGGATATGGAGCTCTTTGCGACGAAGCTCCGGACACTCGTACCGCGAATGCGTGTAGGGATTGTCCATGGACAAATGCCTTCGACGTCGATCGAGAAGGTGATGCGCGATTTCCTCGAACGCAAGATCGACGCCCTTTGCGCGACGAAGATCGTCGAATCGGGTCTCGACGTGCCGAATGCAAATACGATCATCATCAATCGCGCCCATAACTTCGGTCTGGCCGAGCTCTATCAGCTTCGCGGTCGCGTCGGTCGCTCGAACGAACAGGCGTATTGCTATTTGGTCACACTGCCGATTAAGAATCTCTCGAAAGACTCGCTGCGACGGCTCGAAGCGATGGAAGAATTCTCGGAGCTCGGTGCAGGCTTCCAACTTGCGATGCGCGATCTCGAAATTCGCGGAGCGGGAAATCTGCTCGGAGCCGAACAGTCCGGCTTTATCAACGAGATCGGTTTCGAACTCTATCAGAAAACACTGGCCGAGGCGGTGGAGGAATTGAAAGAAGAGGAGTTCAGCGATCTGTTCAAAGACCTGCCGAGCGATCGTCGTACGAACCCATACATCAAGCGTTTCGACGACGATGTCGAGACGGTCAAACTCACGCTTGGTGTCGATGCGCTCATTCCCGAGCATTATGTCGAGGACGACGCAGAGCGTTTTGCGTTCTACCAACGCTTCGCACGAATCACGAAACAGCCGGAGCTTGACGAACTCACGAAGGAATTTAAGGATCGCTTCGGACCGTTGCCGGAAGAAGTACGTAACCTTGCGCATATCGCATCGATCCGTACACTTGCGATCGCGCTCGGCTTCCGCAGCCTGGGAGTCGACGATGCCTCGCGCACGCTGCGTATTTCGCTTCCGCCGGAAGAGCAGACGAAATACTACCACGAGTTTTTCCCGCGAATCCTCGATGCGTTCAAAACGATCGGAGAGGCACGTGTCAGATTAGTACCGGATGGAAAGAAACTGCGAATCCTCGTGAAGCTGCAATCGGCGCCTCGTTCGATCGAACGATTGGTCGAGATCGAGACGGTTCTTACGACGATCCTTGAGTCGGCAGCTGCAGGCGCCGTCGCAGTCTAGCGGTAGAGTGCGTGCGTTTCGATATACTCGATCACCGCATCCGGGACCATATACCGGATGCTTTCGCGGCGGGTAACCCGCTCGCGGAGCATCGTCGAAGAAAGCTCGACGATCGGGGAGTCGAGTTCTTCGACCATACTGCGCAGATGCTCGTCGATCGGCTCGCCTTCGGTCGTGCGTTTGCACACCACGACTCGACATTCCCTGACCAACGCCTCGACCTGATGCCAGCGTGGAAATTGTTCGAGGTTATCATGACCGACAATCAACACGAGTTCGTCCGGGGCATGCGTCGCTCGAAGTTCGCGGATCGTATCAATTGTGTATGACGGTCCTGTACGGTGTAACTCCATCTCCGATAGCTCGAACGCAGGGTTACTTGCGATTGCGAGGCGGGTCATGGCGAGACGATCGTCCGCCGATGACTGCGTATGATTCTCTTTGAGTGGATTCTTATCGGCCGGGATGAAGAGGATCGTATCGAGCTGTAGCGACACGCGGGCATATTCGGCCACGATAAGATGCCCGAGATGCGGGGGATCGAACGTGCCACCGAAAACGCCGAGGCGCATTATGAACGTTTACGATTGAGAATACGGAATTCCGTGCGACGATTCTTCTGACGGTTCTCCTCGGTGTCGTTCGGCGCGACCGGTCGGCTGGAGCCGTAGCCTTTGGCAATTACCCGCGAGGCTGCGATACCGTGCGAGACAAGATACTCGCGAACGGCATCCGCACGATCTTGCGACAGCTTGCGGTTGTATTCTGCCGTACCGACGCTGTCGGTATGTCCGGAGATCTCGATCTTCAGCTTTGGATTTTCCGAGAGCAACTTAACCAGATTGCGCAACTCGGTGATCGACTCGTTGCGAATGGTCGCTTTGTTGAAGTCGAAGAAGATATTATTGAGCGTGATCGGCTCGGCGCTCGAATCGCCTGTCTTGTTGCCCGTGTCGCTTGGCTTATGTGTATCGGTAGGTTTCCCGGTGTCGGTGGGCTTGCCGGTGTTCGTGGGAGTTTCTGCGATAAGATTGGTGTCAAGCGACGTCAACTCGATTTTGTAGGTGATCTCGGTGTACGATGCCGTATCCGGTACGGTATAATGCTGCGAATAGAACGCATGTCGCGGTGCACTTGCCGTGATACCATACTGACGGCCAGCCGTAATCGGGAAGTAGAACAGCCCGGTGATTGCATTCGACGCATACGAGCCGACAGGTTCGTCTTTGACGAGGTCCGAGAGTTCGATCTTTGCGCCGAGCGGCCGGCCGGTTTGTTTCTCGATGACCAAGCCTTTGACGAGCGTCACCGGATGCGGCGCCAGATCAGGCGGCAAAATCCCCTGATAAATATCGAGCCCCGCACTGCCACCGCGATCGCTCGAGAAGTACACAGTCTTGCCTTGCGCCGGGACGGTGAGGAATTCGTCTTCGCCGCTCGAGTTGATCGGCGAGCCGAGATTGATTGGGTCGCTCCAGGTGCCGTCCGGTTGTTTGCGCGTAAGAAACAGATCGTGCCCGCCGTACCCAGGATGTCCGTTCGACGAGAAGTAGAGGCTGACGCCATCCGACGCGATGTACGGGCAGCGCTCGCTGTATTCGGTGTTGATGGTCGGTCCGAGATTCACGGGCTTTCCCCACGAACCGTCGGAGTTGCGATACGATACCCAAATATCTTCCGAGCCGTCGATCGATCCCGGTCGGCGGCTGCTGAAGTACATCGCATTTCCGTCCGGTGAGATGGATGGCTGCGCATCCCATGCTTGCGAATTCACGTCGCGTCCGAGGTTCTTCGGTCTGCTCCAGTTCGTGCCTTCGAGTGTGCTATAGTAGATGTCGCAATCACCGAAACCGTCGGGGCGGCGACAGAGCGAATAATAGACCGTTTGTCCGTCTGGGCTGATCCCGATCGCTCCTTCGTCGTCGTTAGAGTTGACCGGCGCCGGCATCGCGATGCACGCACCCCAATTGCCATTGCCGTCGCGTTTGCTTGCAAAGATATCGTCGCCGAAATCTTTCGTCTCGGCAAATCGGCGCGCATTCGTCGACGGGCGGCGAGATGTGAAGTAAAGAATAGAGCCGTCGGCGGTGATGGTCGGGGCAAAGTCGTCGTACGACGAGTTAATATCACCGGCAACTTTTGCAGGATCCGAGGTATTCTTGGGCTGCTTTTGCAGCTCGATCGACTTTTCGGAATACTGGATGAGAAATGTTGCATCGCGAACCGCCGCCGAATCCTCGGGGACGAGCGGTGTCATGCGCCAGAGGAACATCCGATAACAGATCACCGCACTATCGAGCTGGTGAAGCGCTTTATACGACGAGCCGAGATTATAATAGTTGTAATCGTCGAAGGTCGAGTCGAGGGCGATGGCACGGCGGAAGAACTGTACGGCGCGCTTGTAATTGTGCAGCTTCTGATACATCGCACCGATGCGGGCTACGGGGTACGGGTACTTCGGATCGGCAGCAATCGCTTTGTTGTATTCGAAGAGCGCTTCGGGATACTTGCTCTGCTGCTCCAGTTCGAAGCCGTAGCGGCTGGCATCGAGCGCATCTTTCTTTGGCTGTGCCCGAAGCGAAGGTGGCGAACTAAGCAGAGAAAACGTTAGTATCGTACACAAAACGACGAGGGAGCCGATACCGGATGGTACACAGCGCAGTGACCGCGATGAGCGGTTCGTGATGTCGGCGGTAAGCTGGTTCAAGTATTTTCCGGCTTTCTCTCGATACGTACCTGGATCACCTCTTTGGGTGTACGTTTGACAACTACCAGTCGTACGTTGTCGGTTTCAAAAGATTCGTTGGTCTCGGGGATATGCCCGAAGAACTTGGTGACGTAGCCGCCGACCGAATCGTATTCGTCGGCTTCGGGGATACGAAATCCGTCCAGAATGTCGTCGATCTGCGCATTGGCATCCTCCACCGGCAGCGTCGCCGAAAGCGTCACGCTGTGGTGTTCGGCATCGATGGTAACGGCCTGTTCTTCGTCGTACTCGTCCTGGATCTCGCCGACGATCTCTTCGATAATATCTTCGAGCGTGACGATGCCTGCCGTGCCGCCGAATTCGTCGATGACGATGGCAAGGTGGAGCTTGCGAAGCTGTAGTTCGCGCAGCAGTTCGGAGATGAGCTTCGTTTCGGGGACGAAGATCACCGGACGAGTTATGTCGTAGAGGATGATCAGGTCCGGATGCTCGATGAGCGCCAGGACATCTTTCGAATACACGACACCGACGATCGTATCGAGCGTATCCTGATAGACAGGCAGGCGGGTATAGCCTTCGGCAACGATCCTGCGGATTACTGTCTCACGTTCGCTTTCGATATCGATCGCGACGATCTTCGTGCGCGGGACCATCACCTCGCGAACGGTCTTCTCGCGGAAATCGAAAATGTTTTCGATTAACTCATTCTCCGTTTCGTCGATCACGCCCGTTCGCGTGCCTTCTTCGAGCATGACAAGGAATTCCTCTTCGGAAATACGCGACTCCGAAAAACTCGCAGAATCCTTGAACGGCTTGAGCACGACGTTCGCAATGATGACCGGCAGTCTCGTGACCGGTTTTGCGAACGGTAACGCCCGGAGCACAGGCAGACCGAACAGGAGGGAGAAGCGGACGTTGCCGTGAAGCGCGATCGACTTCGGGATGAGCCCGCCAAACGTCAGCAATAGCGGTGCAAGCGCGAGGATTGCAACGGCGAACCCGATTGCCGTCGAAATGACGCTGCTCGTATGCAGAAGCGACGAGGCAAGCGCCTGCAGATCGTCGAGCGCTATGAAGCTTGTGAATGTCGCAGCTAATACTACCGCAAGGATGGTCGCGCTCTGGACGAAGGCGAGAAATTCCTCCGGCCTCGATTTGATCTCGAGCACCGCTGCCGCACGGTCGCGGACCTTCTGGCGCTCATGCTCGTCCTCGATCAGTTTGCGCAGTCGGGATTTGCGGACCGTGAGAATGCTCGTCTCGACCATCGAGAAGACGGCATAGACGGCAAGTGAGAACACGACAAGCGTTATCTCAAGCGATAGGGGTAGCATGGTTACATGCTCTCGGGCGCGGAAACGCCGAGGATCGTACAACCGGCCGCGAGCACATACTTCGCTGCCAATGCGAGCGCAAGACGCGCCGACTGCAACGGCTCGGGCTGGCCGACGATACGACAATCATGATAAAACTTATGGAATCCTGCCGCCACCGTACGTAGATACTCGCAGATATGGTGCGGAGCCGACCCTTCGGCCGCCCGCACGACGAGCGTGGGGAATTGCGAGAGCAACTTCACGAGTTCGCGTTCGCTCGGGTGGGTCAGGACGTCGAGGTTACTCTCGGCGAGCTTCGTCGTATCGATCTGCTGGTCTGCGGCAAAACGCAGGATGCTCGCGATACGGGCATGTGCATACTGCACGTAGTACACCGGATTCTTTTCCGATTGCTCCTTTGCAAGCGAGAGGTCGAACTCGAGATGCGACCCCACTGCGCGCATATTGAAGAAAAACTTCACGGCATCGACGCCGACGTCGTCGATCAGTTCGTCGAGCGTGTACGTCCCACCCGATCGTTTCGAGAACTTCACTAGCTCGCCGCCATTCATGAACGACACCATCTGGTGGATGATCACTTCTACGTTCGCGGGGTTGTATCCAAGCGCTTTTACCGTCGCCAGAACGTCGGGGATCGTCGCAATATGATCGGCGCCGAAAATATCGACGATATGATCGTACCCGCGGGATAGTTTGTCGCAGTGGTAGGCGATATCCGGCAAGCGATATGTCGGTTCGCCGGTGGACTTGACGATCACGCGGTCCTGCTCCATCCCCATTTCCGAAAGCTTGAGCCACACGGCTCCGTCTTTATCGTATGCAAGCCCTTTGGCCTTCAACTCGGCAATAAGATTGGCGATCTTGCCGCTGTCGTAGAGCGACTGTTCGTTGAAAAAGACGTCGTGCTTGACCTTCAGGCGTTCGAGAGTTTTTTTAATGCGACTGAAATTCGCTTCTTCTGCAAATTTCTGGAATGCGGAAAGCTCGGCTGTACGGTAGCCTTCGCCGTGCAGCGCGATGAGTTCTTTGGCGATCTCGATGATCTCGACACCATGATACCCATTCTCGGGCAACTCGATCGATTCGCCGAGCTCCTGTAAATACCGCACACGGGTAGAGATTGCGAGGTTTCGCATCTGGTTGCCCGCGTTGTTAAAGTAATACTCGCGCACGACGGTGTACCCGGCCGCTTCGAGCAGGTTCGTGATCGCAAGTCCGAGGCAGACTTGGCGGCCGTGTCCGGCATGCAGATTGCCGGTCGGGTTGGCGCTGACCCATTCGACGTTGACCGTCTTGCCCGCATACTTCGTCGAGCGGCCGTACTTCGGTCCGGCGCTTAGAATAGAGCGCAGACTGTCGGAATATTGTCCCTGCGAGAATTTGATATTAATAAACCCCGGTCCGGCTACTTCGATCGTATCGAGCCAGCCGATACCTGTCGTGGACCGGATCCGTGCGGAGATCTCGTCGGCGACGGCACGCGGCGCCTTCTTCAGCGGCTTCGCGAGTTGCAGCGCGATATTCGTGGCGAGATCACCGTGGTCGCTATTCTGCGGAACGGTGAACTCGATGGCTCCGGCAAATTCCGGATGGATCTCTTTGACGGCCGAAAGAAACAGTTGTTGTAGTTGTTCGTCCATTACAGGGTTCGCAAGACTCTAATCCTCGCTGTCGGCGCCAGGCGGCGCATCGGCAGACGAAAACTAAATAACGCGGTTTTCGCTTCTAATACTCCTAACCTATTGGAATTTCAATAGGATTGGACTTAACCCTTTCAATCGAAGGAACTTGAAGATTCTCGTTACCGGCGGTGCCGGCTTCATCGGAAGCCATGTCAGCGATGCCTTTATCGGCGCCGGCCATGAGGTGGTGATTCTGGACGATCTCTCGAGCGGCAAGCTCGAGAATGTCAACGCGAATGCGGAGTTCGTCCATGGCAATATCAAAGATCGCGGATTCGTCGAAGACCTCTGCGAACGCTCCCACTTCGACATCATCGACCACCACGCCGCGCAAATCGACGTCCGCAAAAGTGTCGCCGACCCCGCCGCCGATGCCGATACCAATATCCTTGGTTCGCTCAACCTTATGGAAGCGGCTCGCAAATTCGGGGTGAAACACTTTATCTTCGCATCGACCGGCGGAGCCATCTATGGAGAACAAGATTATTTCCCGGCAGACGAAGAGCACCCGACCCGTCCCGAATCGCCGTACGGTGTGGCAAAACGCTCCGTAGAGTTATATCTCGAATATGAACGCAAAGCCTACGGAATGCGGCACACGATCTTCCGGTATTCCAATGTGTACGGACCCAGACAGGATCCTCATGGCGAAGCGGGCGTCGTGGCGATCTTCTGCAACGCACTGATCGAAGGCCGCCAAAGCTACATCTTCGGGGATGGAAAGCAAACCAGAGATTATGTCTATGTTGCGGACGTCGCAGCCGCACATCTCGCTGCGTTACATACGCTGACAACTTCGAATACGTATAACATTGCAACCGGGATCGAGACGGATGTCAACACACTGTTCTCGGTACTCAATGAACATCTCTGTGATGCGAAGGCAACGGCAGAGTATGCTCCGGCACGGCTCGGTGAGCAGTTGCGGAGTGTGTGCGATCCGGCGAAGGCTGCACGAGAACTCGGGTGGAAGCCGGAGGTGTCGCTTTCCGAAGGATTGCGCCGAACGGCTGACTATTTCAAGCAAATGTTAACGGCATGATGCGACGCCTCGCATCGCTGCTGCTGTTGTTGCTGGTCGCCGGTTGCGCCGCGATCCAGCCGCCTCCCGGCGGAAAAGAGGACAAAACACCTCCGAAAATCGAAGAGGTTACGCCGGCGCCGCAGTCGCTCAACGTCTCGCGCACGACAAAACTCCACTTCCAGTTTCAGCACAATCTTGATCGTAGTTCGTTTACCAATGCGATTACGATCACGCCGTATATGAGCGGCGTCGTCAAGTACGATTGGTCGGGGTATGACGAAGTCACCGTGAATTTTCCGGACACGCTTCGTGCGAACACTACCTATATCGTGACACTGACAAAAGAACTGAAAACGATCCGAGGTGGCGCGCTGACAGAACCGTACCAGCTTGTATTCTCGACCGGTCCGGCCATCGACACAGGATTTATTCAGGGGAATATCCTCCCGGCGATCACAACAGGTGCAGCAGTTGACCTGAAGAATGTGTCGGTGTTCGCATACGATATCAGCACGATCTCGGCGGATACGCTGCATCTCGACCGCGTTCGACCCGATTATATTACCCAACCGACCGACAAGGGCGTCTTCGAATTTCGTGCGATGAAGCCATCGCACACGTACCGGATGTTTGCGATCGTCGATGAATTTCGCAATCGGGTCTTCGATCCGGGGATCGACGCCTATGGCATGCCGAATAGCGATGTAGAACTGCGGGGCGCCGCACGCTATGGTGTTCGCATTCGCATGATGCCGAAGGCAGATACGTCGAAGCCACAACTCACCGATGCCGAGGCCAACGATGTGTATCACATTCGGGCCCGATTCTCGAAAGCGCTTGACAGCGCCAGTGTGCGCGCTTGGAATTTCACTGTGTCAGACAGCGCAACTGGTGTGCGACTTCCGGTTGCCGCAGCATTCCGAGGAAATATCGAAAAGGCCGCGGGCACTGTGATGCTGATGCTCGGTACGCCGATGTCGAAGAACGCAGTGTACAAACTCACTGCGCTTGCCTCGGTGCATGACATGGCCGGCAATGCACTCGATACCGGTGCGAACGTCAGTTGGATTCGCCCCCTCTCGGCGCGCGATACATTTGCTGCTCCGCATTTCGGCGGTATTCCATTCCCGGACAGCATTCGAGGCGTGCTGCCGGAGTTCATGCAGGTGCTTAGTTTCAGCGACGCCGTTGATACCGCGGCGTTCGAAGCAGGTGTACGCTTGTTCGATTCGACAAATAAGCCCGTCACACTGCAATTCACCTGGCTTGATGGTATTCGCGTGCGTGTGGAAACAGCACAACCATTGTTGCCACGTGCGCTCTACCGGTTCGAGTTCAAGGGTACGTCTGTGGTGCCACCATCCGCGGTTCACGCAACGGCGAATAAAGATACCACGATCATCACGCACTTCTTCACCGCAGAGAGAACCGAATACGGAACGGTCAGTGGTTCGGTCACTACCGCCGATTCGTCACGATCGGGCGCGAGCATTGTTGTCCGGCTTATCTCGAGTGACGGAGCCTGGAACAGAACGCTCGCTCTGCCAGCCGGAACACACAACTATGTCTTCGACAAAGTCCCCAAAAATCGTTATCGAGTACAGGCATGGTTGACCGAACGTCCGGATAGGGGATACGAAGGCGGGACGCCGATCCCTCTTAAATTTGCATTGCCAAGCGGCGACTATCCCGATGAGATCGATGTGCGCCCGAAGTGGACACTCGAGCACATCGACATACAATTACAGTAACTACCCATCATGAAGCATCTGAAACGTGCACTGACGCTCTACCCGACGACGTCGATCGTTGTGGGTTCGGTCGTCGGCTCCGGCATATTTGTCGTGCCGGTATCGATGGCCGCCGAACTTGGAAGTGCAGCGACAATGCTGCTCGTCTGGGTCGGTACCGGGATCCTGACACTCTTCGGAGCGCTGACGCAGTGTGAACTCATCGGACAGATGCCCCGCACCGGCGGCCTCTACGAATATCTTCGTGAGATCTACGGCGATTTTATCGGCTTCCACTATGGGTGGGCGAACCTGATGATCGCCGGCTCGGGCGCGATCGCCGCGATAGCGTTGATCTTCGCAACATATCTCGGCGAGTTCGTCTCACTGCCTGTTCTCTTCGGCTCGCTTGCAGAAGTACCGTTCCATATTCCGTATCTCGGGGATGTGTTTCCCTTCGCACATTTCACCGAGAAGCTGATCGCTGCAGGCTTGGTCGTGTTTCTGACATATATCAACGTTCGGGGTGTGAAAGTCGGCGCGATGCTTCAGAGTATCTCGACAACTGCGAAGGTTGTCGCATTGCTTGGGATCTGCGCCGTTGCCTTCATTGCCGGGTCGCATGTAGGGTCGGTCTCGCATTGGACGAGCATGGCCCCGAAGGGAACGACACTTTCGTCGTGGACGCTGCTCGGGGCGGTTGCTACGGCGGTCACAAAAGCATTCTGGGCGTATGACGGCTGGGGGAACGTTGCCTATATCGGCGGCGAGGTGAGGGAGCCGGAACGGACACTGCCTCGGGCGATTATCCTCGGGACACTCGTCTTCACCGGATTATATCTTCTGCTGAATCTTGCATACCTCTATATTCTTCCGGTCGCAGAGATAGCGGCTGTTCCGAATCAACGCGTTGCCTCCGCAGTCGTAACCGCAGTGCTTGGCGCCGGTGGAGGAGGGGTGATTGCAGCGCTGATCATGCTTTCGACGTTCGATACGACGAATTCGACGATCCTGACGAATGCGCGCGTGTATTATGCCATGTCGCGCGATAAGCTCTTCGTCCCCGCTGCATCGTCGGTACACGAGCGGTATCAGACGCCGAGCATCGCGCTCTGGCTGCAAGGCGGATGGGCATTGTGCCTGCTCTTTAGCGGCTCGTTCGATTTGCTGCTCGATATGTACATCTTCGTCAATTGGGGACTCTATGTATTGATGGCGCTCGGCGTGTTTATCTTGCGCGTGCGTCAGCCCAATCGCGACCGTTCGTTCAAGGTACCCGGCTACCCATTCGTCCCGGCAGTCTTTGTGATCTTTGCAACTTCTTACCTCGTTGTGACACTCATCAAAGATATCGCCGCGTACAATGCGGGGGAACAGCCGATCATCAGCAGTCTTGCCGGTGTTTTGCTCGTCCTGAGCGGCGTGCCGTTCTACTATTATTGGAAGAACAAGCGCGAGGTAGCAGCGCATGACGCACGATCATAATCATTCCTTACCGTAGCGAGACGTATGAACAGACTCGATATTCTTGGCATTGCAGCGCATCCGGACGATGTAGAACTCTCCTGTGCCGGCACATTCCTTGCCGCAAAACGCAGCGGGAAGCGAACGGGTATTCTGGACCTGACACTCGGCGAGCTTTCGACTCGCGGAACGCTCGAGACACGAGCGCAAGAAACCGCCGAAGCATCGCGTATTCTCGAACTCGATTATCGTGCGAATCTGCAATTCTCCGACGGCAATATTCCTGTTGACGAGGATTCCATTCATGCCGTGATTCGCCAGATTCGTGCGACGCGCCCGTCGATCGTGTTCTGTCCGCATTTCAGCGAGCGCCACCCCGATCATGAAGCGGCTGCCGAGTTGACGCACCGTGCCGCATTCTATTCCGGTCTGGCGAAAATCGAAACACTCGGTGAAGACGGCAAACCGCAGGAGCCGTATCGTCCGCTGCTTGTCCTGCATTTTATGCAGACATATGTCTTCGAACCGAAGATCATCATGGATGTCACGAATGTGTTCGACGATCGTCTGCGCTGCGTGCAGGCATACGGATCGCAGTTCGGCAGAGGAGCACGCGGCGCAGCGCTTGAAACAAACGAGCGCGAGACGTTTCTTACTCAAAAGGGCTTCTACGAATGGATCGAGGCCCGAGCCCGACACTATGGGATGCAGATCGGCGCGCAATTCGGCGAGCCGTTCTGGTGCCAGGGGACGCCGGGTGTTACGAATATCTTCGATATCGTGACGAAACGGATCGCATAGGTCGTAGTACCGTTGCGTCTGCGTTGTTTCGCCGATATCTCTTAGTATGACCACCCACGTTCGCATCGTCGCAGCTTCGGTTTCGATCCTCTTGGTCGGGCTGCTTGCCGCATGCTCGTCACAAGTGCCGGCGCTGCACGAGACTCCGTGTTACGTGCCGACGATCGAGTGCAAACCCGGCCAATACAGCGGGGTGGGGCTCGATACGGCGAACGTACAGAGCGACGGGTATCGGTATCACATCGATCTGCTGCCGTCTCCGGTCAATTCCGATTTCAACGACAACGCGATCGTCTTCCTCGACCAATCGCATGCGGCGATCAGCGCAGAACGTACGTCGCGCGGAGCAGGCCGCCAGCCGAAACGCGATGCCGATTCGATCTACGAACATCAACGCCTCCTGCTCTCGACGTTCGGGGGTGATCTGCAGTTCTCGCCGCTTCGTGAAGTGCAAGGGACCGATTCGTTGGAGACTGTCGGCGCATGCTGGTACAGCGTGGCCGATGGACTGCTCTACTTTACCGCGAAAGCTCCGAATGACGATGCCGACGATTACGATCTCTATACTGCGCGCATTTCGGTTGCCGGAGATATTGCGACGCTTGACGATATCAAACGACTTTCTTCGGTCGATCAGCCGAATGCCTTCGACGGGCAGCCAACCGTTTCGCCGAATGGTTTAACACTGGTCTTTACTTCGGATCGCCTCGGCGGATACGGCGGCACCGATCTGTGGATGAGCCGCCGTGCTTCGGTCTCCGTGGTGTGGCCCGAGCCGACCGCGCTGCCCGGCCCCGTGAATTCCGAGTGTGATGAGATCACCCCTTCATTTTCGCGCGACGGGAAAAACCTTTTCTTTGCGTCGGATGGCCATGCAACCGTCGGCGGCTACGATCTCTTTAGTACAACGACCGACTGGAAGAATGTTCGCAATCTCGGAGCGCCTGTCAACTCGCAAGCCGACGAAGTCTTTCCCTACGAGTTGAGCGACTCGCAGTTCTTCTATAGTTCAAGTCAGAAGGCAGACTTTAAAGGGATGAATCTCTTCGAGGTTCGACGCACGAAGATTGATCGTCAGGTTGCCTCAGCAGATCCGCGGCAGCTTCCCGATTCGATCAAACTGCACGGGCACGTACTCCTTCCGAAGCTCGACCGCAGCGGTTCGCCGGAAGTATTTGTCCGCGATGTCGCACGCGATACCGAGATTGCGCGAAAACCGACCGATACTACAGGCGCATACGCATTTACAGTACAGAACGGTCGGCAATACGATGTCGGCGCGGACGTACAGGACAAGTTCTACGATGTGCACCGTGTCGATCTTCGTCACGAAGCGGAGCCTGTTGTAGAGGTGCCGCCGCTATCGGTCCCCGACACGCTTGTACTGCGGATCAATTTCCCGTTCGATGACGATGCGCATCCGTACGATTTCGTCTATGACGACGGAGGGAAACGCTCGGACACAAAGTGGCAGACATCGCTCGATCTGTTGGCACATTCGATCAAGTCGAGCTCGTCATCGTTGAACCGTGTGTTGCTCTATGGTCATACCGATTCGCTCGGGACAGATGAATACAACCGGGCGCTGGCGATGCGCCGTGCAACCTTCATCGCACGAGAACTCGAGAAGCGGGGGATCGCCGCCAAATTATTAGTGATCGCCTCGAAAGGCCGCACGTCGCCGGTTGCACGGCGCGAAGGGGAGGATGACGAGACGTACCGTCTGCGGTGCCGGCGCGTGGAATTTGTCAAAGTGTTTGGGAAGGAGACTACTCGATGAAGCCGCTGCTTCTGCTGCTATTGCTTGGGACGGTGCTCGCCGGCTGCGTCACGCGCACCGAACTTGACAGCTATACGATCACCGTACGGGATACTTCGTACCGTGCACGCGTGCGGAATGTCCCGGGCGACGACAATGGCGTCATCTTCCCATCATCGCGGCTAACGAGCGTACATAACGGGACGATCTCCTACGATTCGACGTATGAGCGAAAGTACCCTGACTTCCTGCGATATGGCTTGTTCGAATTCGGCGGGTTCATCACCGGCGCAAGCGGGCCGGGCCTCGGCGCGGGGTTGCTCGGCGTCTATACCTTACTCGATTCCAACGAGATCAAAAGTCTTGCAGCCCCGCGAGAGAATAGCATGTTCAAAGGCCGCCTCGTTCGCGTGCTGCCGTTGGAATACCGGCTGCGATGGTTCGACGATGCGCCGAATTGGACGATCGGCTGGAGCGCATACGAAAGCATTGCGCAGAACACCGATTCGTCGAACACGCTTACGAGCGTCGGGACGAACCTCTACATTCGCAAGCGGTACTGGTTCCGCGACCATGCGCCGTTTCTGTTTGCATCGCCGTTTTTCGGTATAAGTTTATATCCGTCGTTGTATGTAAATCTTGGGGGCGAGCTGACGTTCGGCTCGTTTGGCGGTTTCAATATTCGTGGGTATCTCGGCCTCGCAAGCGGCTTTACATGGCAGGGCGCGTTGCCACAAGGGGCGACGGCACATTCGATCACGACGGTCTATACCGGTCTCGGCGTCAGTGCGCTCGATTTTGTCAACAAAGTATCCGAGACCGAGCATGAGTGGATCGATTATCTGCACTCTGCCGTCGAGGTGTCGGCCGTGGACGTCGATCTGTATTACGGCACGGCCGGGTACTCGAATCTCTTTTCGAAAAATGTCAGTCTGCCGTTTACGGGCGTTGGAGTACAGGTCGCGACAGCGCATTTTCCGTTGGGCATTCTCAATGGGAAGTTTTGGGCAGGGACGTCGCTCTTCAAGTTCTTTGCGCTTGGCTACGATCAAGCGCTTATGAGTGTGCTGCCGTTGCGGTTTGGATATCGCGAATATTTGATCGCCGAAGATCTGACGGTCGAGCCATTCATCGAAGCCAACTATTATCCGTCGTCGTTCATCAACCTTGGCGCACGCTTGAAGCTCAACACATTTCGCGACATCACCGTCGGGATCAATGCTGGGTACGCGGCAGGATCGAGCGGTGCGTTCTATCCGAGGATCTTTACCAATAATGCCAGTGTGATCCGTGGCGAACTCAGCTCGTTCTATCTCGGCCTTTCGCTTGGTCTGAAAGACCGCTATAACACTCCCGAACGAGTTCATCAACTCGAAAGGATCAACGAGCAATGGTAGTCCGTGGTACACGCATGCTGATCGTCTGCGCTGCGCTCGCCGTATCGGTACTTGGTTGTTCCGATCCGTATCGATTTACGATCGCATCGAGCGATCCGGTCGATTGCAGGGTGTTTACGGCGTTGCATAGTGTCGAGCGTGTCCCGTATGGATTTCAAATGAAACCGAACTCGGTGGTGGGCATGACTTCGCTGGAGTATACGCAATTCATCTGGCGTGGGATCGTCCGAACGCACGGTGGAGAAGGATTCGCGCTCTTGCTGCGACCGACGATCGAAGAGACGGTGCGCGACTCCGGACTCATCCTGCACTTCTACACATCAGGCGGCATGGCGCTCGATTCGGCAAACACACGGCTCGAACGCAACCCCGCATTCCGATTCCCACAGGATTCGAATGCGCTTGTAACGATCTACAACGACGAAGATTTTTTGCAGGTGACCGTTGGGTGCGATACGGTGCTGCGCCGACATTCGATGCGCATGGAATCCGACGATCTCGGGATTCGCTCGGGCGAGGGGACGGAGGTTACGGTACTTGGTCCGGTCTGGAAACAACACGCGCCGCCGATCGAGATGCATGTACGATCCGGCCGGGACCTCTAACGCAGCGGGTCGGCACGGAGCAATTGGCCGAAAACAAAACACGCCCGGCCTTTCGACCGGGCGTGTTCGTACTATCGTGCAATAACGACTTACTTGATAGCGTCCTTGAGGCCCTTACCGGCAGCGAAGCGGGGAACCTTGCGTGCTGCGATCTTGATCGTTGCACCGGTCTGCGGGTTGCGGCCCGTACGAGCCGAACGCTTCGACACCTTGAACGTGCCGAATCCGACAAGCGACACCGCGCCGCCCTTCTTGAGCGTCTTGGTGATGGTTTCAACGATGGCTCCAAGCGCGCGGTCGGAATCTGCTTTCGAAAGTCCCGACGCTTTCGCCACGGCATCAATGAGTTCTGCTTTGTTCATAAGAAGTGGTATGAATGAGAGTGTAAAACAGCGTACGAATTTCTTTCTCTGTCCCGCATCGTATGATCATGGCAGCAAAGAAAGGAACTCGAATATACAACAAAAATTACCTCGTCGAAGCAAATGCTTCCAGCGATTCGCATACTGCTCCGGTGCGTGTCGACCGATGGGGTCACCCCGTTGAGAGTGCCGTCTGGCGGGCGTTCCGCGCTGGGGAAGTAGACGATACAAAGATAAGGAAGAATTGTCGTGCCCGCAAAAAATCAGAATGTCCAGCGTGCGGCCAATCGTCCTTCGACAAGCGGTGCACTCGACGATCGATGTGCATCGTACTCGTCATGTACGAGTGTGCTGTACCACAAACTTCCATAGAGTCGAAGCCCCAACGCATCGACATCATCGAGCACCACGACGACGAGCGGACCGAAACGGGCGATGCGTTCCTGCAGCGACAGCGATGTCGAGATCGCAGTGTTCGGTGCGGATCGTAATTGATAGAACGCCCGTGCGCCAAGGCGGACAAGCGTCGGCGAATGTGCCGAGCGGTCGTCGATGTCGAACGTTACTTCGCCCGATATCTCGCTGGTACGAAGCAACGGACGCTCGCTGAACGCATCGACGTTATATGCGCCGCGTTCATACAAGCCCACCGTTACATTCGACGATACGGCGCCGAAGGCCCGCGGAAATAACGGCATGCGGCCGGTCCTGATGCGCACGCTATCGCTGCCGTTGACGCCGCGGATGAGGTAATCGCGACCCGCGATCGGATCGATCGTCGGCAGAGTAAAATCATACACGGCATAATTCGAAAACACCTCTGCCGAGAGGACATTGCGAAGCGATCGGTTCTCGAAGAGCGTCGAGCCAGTAAACGAGATTGTCTTTCCCGTGTAGTTCTGTGCGCTGCGGTCGCTTTTGAGATACACCAAATGACTGCGTGCGAGCCGCAACTGCGCCGAAGCCGAAAACCGGTCGTTGAACACATGTGTGTAGAGTAACAGCGCGTTCAGATATAACTCATCGCGGTCATCGTGATTATCCGGGCTCGGCGTATCGTAGCGCAAGAGCCGTGAGGAAACGAGTGCGACGATCGAGTCGCGTGCGGCGACCGGAATACCGATGTCAATACCTGCGGTCGATTGTCTGCCATCGTAACTGGTCGCTTCGAATATATCCGACAGCCGCTTGAGCAAGGTGTTCGACGCGAACGGAAATGCCGATGCGGTGACGTCGTTCGTCTGTGAATTCTCGACGTAGCGTACCGAGGCGCCAAATGTCGGCGCTCGGCCGTTCGTCCATGCAGCGGGCGACCATTGCAGGCGGCTCGAGAGATCCAGATCGAATGCAGTCGTCGATGATGGCAGCAAAAACGATGAGGACGTGAGAAAATTTGTCGGGGTCGTCGAAAGGTCGATCCCCTTGGTCTGACGGTCGATCGTGCGCGGCGTGACCGTGCCGTCGAAAAGAAAATCGAGCCGCCTGGGGACAATGGGGTAATGCAGCGAATTACGAATGTCCACGGTCATCTCGGAGCGTTCTTGCCGTGCATAGGGCGCGAGCGAATCGACGTTGAAGTAAAAATCCTGCCGTTTGAGCGTGAAGCCGATCGACGATTCGTTCGAACCTCCGTCACCGAGCGAGGTCACATAATGGATTCGGGCGCCGTCGTTGCGGCCGGCTTCGCCGAGCGAAGGGAAGCGGCGCTCATCGAGGCGGGCGCTCAGATCGAGCAGTGAGCCGTCGGCGACACTGATTGGCTCCGTCTCGGCTCTGGCCTGGATAATGCTGCCGGTCGATTTGCCGTAGAGAAACGATTTGTATGCAAGCCCTGCGCTTGCCGAGACATTCAGTTCGTCGAGCGCAGCATAGTCGGCTCCGGCAAGTGCATAGCCGTCGCTCACGCGTTGCAGCGAAGAGAAGATCGTCCCGAGCGCCGATTGCGGTTGATTGAGCGAATATGTATTGCCGAAGAGCGTAGTACTCAGCCCAAGCGTGCGCGCGACGACCGGGAAATCGGAGCGCAGATACGCCGTCCCCTCGTTTGTTCGGGTGCGCGTATCCTGACGAAGTTCCGAACGCGCTTCGCTGGAGAAGGAGATCGACGGGTGATAACTGAGCGGGTCCTGCGGATGAAAGGAGAGCTGCGACCCCGCTGACCAATTATAGAGCGAACTGGTATGATCGAAGCCGAACTCGAGCGAACGCACATCATGGAATTGCGTCATCGAGTCGATTACGGGCAGCGAACTCACCGCTCCCGGATGCCACCACGAGCGCGCAAGCGTATCGAACGTCTGGGCCCAGACTGTCGATACGCCAAGAAGGAGAAATACAATGACAGCGACGACGCTCTTCACAAGTACGAATATACCAGTGAAGATCGGTACAGATTACTTATTGCTTCGGCTTGACGAACACGGTGATCGTATCGCGCGCAGCGCTGCCCCAGCAGCCGATGCCGCCATCGATGTGATTAAGCGACGGCTGATAGGGGATGATCGTCTCGGCGCCATAACCGATGGCGCGCTTGTAATCGACCCAGTTGGTGTCCATCGCTAAGAGCGTGATGCGATTCGGGCCGAACCAGCCGAACAAGCGAGAATAGATCTGCATGTTCGGCGCCGTCTGAATAAAGCCGTAGCGGACGTATGCATTCGTATCCACCGGTGGGCCTTGCACGCCGGTATTGATCTTCCCGAATGTCGTATCGAGCGCCGTGATCTGAAGCATGTATTTCCGATTCGGCTCGTCGACGGGACCACCCTTCAACGTAAAGTTGAAGTTCGTCGCATTGGTCGTATCGAGGATCAGGATGCGATCTGTCGGAAACGCAGTCTCGCGATTGGTGATCTGGATCGGCATCGGGACGATCGTCGCACTGGTCGCAGTCTGTCCGCCGGCTGTCACTTTGAGGAAATACGTTTTCCCGCCTTCGACGGTGAGTGCTGATTTCGGCAGCGAATAGCGACCGGGACGGTTCGGGATTTCCGACAGCGAATAGTCGGTGCCATCGACCGTGACCGTCACGCTTGCACCACGAATCGCAGAAGCAGAATCGCTGAAGGGTTTGGTGTATTCGGTCGTCCAGTGCAGGATCACCGAATCGATCCCTTCGCCGGGATAGATGAACCCTTGGATCACGATCTGAGGGGCATATTGCGATTCGATCGCGCCGTCACAACCGGCGAATGCAGCAGCGGCAAGGAGCAGAGTAATGAGTGATTTCTTCATGGCGCTTAAAATTTTACGGTGAGACCGAATGTGGGAAGGATCGGCAGTAAGCGAACGTCCTCGCTCGTTGCCGGATCGGTATCGGTATTGATGCGTCGGAACCACACGTTACGGTGGTTGTAGACATTATAGATATCGATGTCGAACTGCGCGTTCTTCTTGTCGCTGAAGAAACCGAAGCTGTAGGTTGCCGAGAGATCCAGGCGATGATATGGCTCAAGGCGCAGTCCGTTTTTCGAGCCGCTGATCGGGATCAACTTTCCGCCGTAATCCGGCTCGTATGCCTCATAGAGCGCGGTAGTCTGCGAGTAGGGCTGGCCGGTCGCATACACAAACGTTGCGCCGACGGTCCAGCGGTCGTTGATGTGGTAGCTGCCGACAATGTTCAGATCGTTGCGCCGATCGTATGTCGGTGCAAAGGGAGCGTTGTTATCGATGGCCGGAAATTTGCGGCGTGTGTATGCGAGCGAATAGCCGATCCAACCGGTCCAATCGCCAATCTGCTTTTGCAGGAAGATCTCGAAACCATACGACCACCCGTTGCCGACGAAGAACACGTCGCTGAGTTTGCTGCCAGTAATAATATTCGGCTTCAACTCGACGAGGTTTGTCATGTTCTTATAGTACGTCTCGACCTCGAGTGTGAAATCTTCGAACGGCACGGTCGAGAATCCGAGGACGTACTGTTCGGCCCGCTGCGGTGCCTGTGTGCTATCGACCGGCATCCACAGATCGAATGCAGAGAACAGCGGGTTCGATGCGAGATCGAGATATTGGTGATAGATGCCGTAGCTGCCTTTAATCGTCAGGTCCGGATTGACGATATAGCGGGCACTGATGCGCGGATCGATGCCGACATCGTTGCGGGTGGAAATACCGTCCACACGCAGACCGGGCGTCAGTGCGAGGCGGTCGGTCGCTTTCCATTCGTCCGAGACGTATCCTGCATAATACCACGGACGTTGATCGATATTCGCGTTCGGGGGATTGTCGCCGGCGCTGATTTTCAGCAGGAAGTTATACTTCGATAGCTGAATGCCGGTCTTGAGCACGTTGGAAGCAGAGGAAATGTACTCGAGATCGCCGTGCAGCGAGTAATCGTAGATCTGGTTGTCGAAGGAGAATGATGAGGCTCCGAGCCCGAATTTGAGCAGGGAAAAATAATGGCTCCCGGTAAAGTTGAACTTCGTAAAAAGATCGGCAGAGAACAAGTGTGTCCAGTTGATCGACCCCGACTGGTTGCCCCAGCGGATGTCTACTTGTGACGCTTGTGCTCCGTTATCATAATACAATTTGTCGAGTCCGCCATAGCCGGAGACGGCGATCTTGTCATTATCTCCGAGCGACTGCACGAACTTGCCGTTGAGGTCGTAGAAATAGTAATTCGGCAAGTCCAGGCTTTCGCGCAGCCCCGTTGCGCCGAGAATGGCATCGAGATAGGTACGTCTGGCCGAGAACGTCATCGCGCCGTTGCCGACCGGTGTTTCGATCGACGCTCGGCTTGAGATGAGGCCGAGATACGCCGTGCCGTGCGTGTTGTAAAGGTCGCCGTCGTTGTTCGTGACACTGAGCACCGCAGAAAGTCTTCCGCCGTACTGTGCTGGAAAGCCGCCTTTGATCAGCTCGACATCTTTGATCGCATCAGGATTGAACGTCGAGAAGAAACCGAAAAAGTGGTTTGGGTTATAGAGGGTGCTGCCATCGAGCAGGATGAGGTTTTGGTCCGGCGAACCGCCTCGGATATAGAGGCCGGCTGAGATCTCGCTCACCGTCTGCACACCGGGCATGAGCTGTAGGATGCGGAAGATATCCGCTTCGCCTGCTTTCGGCAGACCGGCAACTTCCTGCGGGCGGATCGCGACGGTCGAGACTTGCGGCGATTCGCGTCGATCCTTGAATCGGTCGGTCTCGACAACCACCTCACTGCCCTGCAAGCTTTCGGGCGCGAGCAAGATGTTGAGCGTGCGTTTTTCGCCGTCCGACAGTCGGATGCGTTGTGAGTACTTTTTGTAGCTTAGCGACGTGACTTCGAGGAGCAAGTCCTCGTCCGGCGGCAGGTAGAGTGCATAATACCCGCTCTTGTTCGTGATAGCGCCTCGCTTGAGCGCCCGCACGCGAACGGTAGCGCCGATGATCGTCTCGCCGCTTGCCGAGTCCTTCACGAAGCCGGAAAGTAATGCCGAAGCAGAATCGGGTGGCACGACGATTGCGCTGCGAACAGGCTCGGTCGGTGCTGCAAATGCTGTCGTCGCCAGGGTGAGTAGCGCGAGTGTTGCCAGTAGAAGTATCCGTTTCATCGCCACAACAGACGATGTATTCGGGGGAATATTGTATGTCATATTGAGTGAAATTGCCGGTCCGCGGGCGAGCCGGTGGCCGATATCGGCCGAACGTGAATGTGATAATCGAAATACGATTTGCGCTATGCTACGCGGCAAGCACGTGCCTGTTACACACATCCGAGAATGTGTACGGAAAATCCTCTTGGGGTGGATTGCGGCCTACTGTACGATCGGCAGGATCGTCCCGGGCTGTTCGAGGCCCGTTTGCTCATTCGGTTCGACCGTCGAAATCAGGAGCGGGGTAAGATCATACACGACTTCGCCGCGGTCGTGGCCGCGCTCGGCAACATGGGCAGATACCTTCACATCAATGAGCTCGCCGAAGAGTGTCGCAGAGTTCGAACGCAGGATGCGCACACGGCGGTGTTCGCCAACCTCGGCGTCAATGCGCGGGAAGACGACCATCTTATTGGTATCGGTACGGCCTTTCCACTCGGACTCGTTCTTCTTCGAACGGCCTTCGACCAAAATGGTGTGTTCGGCGCCGATCTCGGCAAGGTTCTTGCGAGTCGAGATCTCGTTCTGCAACGTGATGATCTGGTTCAACCGACGTGTCTTTTCTTCGAGCGGGACGTCGTCTTCGAGCGTGTCATACGCCTTCGTGTTCTGACGCGGCGAGTAGTTGAACATATACGCACCCTCGTACTCGACCTCGCGCATCACCGCCATCGTCTCGAGATGATCCTCGAGCGTCTCGGTGCAGAAGCCGACGATGATGTCGGTCGAAAGCGCGGCCTGTGGCATTGCCTTCTTGATCATCTCGATGATGCTCATGTAGTGCGCACGCGTGTACGTGCGGTTCATGAGCTTCAGGATGCGATCGGAGCCGCTTTGCAATGGGAGGTGGATATACTTGCAGATGTTGTCGTACGAGGCCATCGTATCGACGAGCTTCTGGTCGAAATCCTGCGGGTGGCTTGTAGTGTAACGAATGCGCACACTGGGGACTGCCTTTGCGCATGCGGCGAGCAGATCGGAAAAGTCTTTGCCTTCGTCCTCGAACGAGTTCACGTTCTGCCCGAGGAGTGTGATCTCGCGGAAGCCTTGCCCTTCGAGCTGCTTGCATTCGTCGGCGATCGACGCGATCGAGCGCGAGCGTTCGCGGCCGCGCGTGAACGGCACGACGCAGAACGTACAGAACTTGTCGCAGCCGCGCATCACGGAGATAAACGCGCTGATGCCTTCGGCACGGAAGGGAAGAATGTCGTCGTAGGTCTCTGTTCGAGAGAGCTTGATGGCGATGCCAGCTTCGCCATCGGCGCGGGTCGATTCGACGAGCTGCGGAAGTTTGCGGTATTCGTCCGGGCCGACGACGAGATCGATGATGTTCTTGTCGCTCTTCAGCAGGTCCTTTCGCAGATGCTCCGCCATGCAACCCAGCACGCCCATTACCATCTCAGGCTTGCGCTTCTTGAGGCTGCGCCAGTGGGTGAGGCGGTTCCACACTTTGTCTTCCGCGTTCTCGCGGATGGCGCAGGTGTTCATCAGGGCAAGATCAGCCTCATCGAGCTCGGCCGTAGGCGTATAGCCCGCCTGGTTGAGCACCGAGAGCACGACCTCGGTATCCGCCACATTCATCTGGCAGCCATAGGTCTCGATATAGACTTTTCGTTGCGACATAGCGGTATATAAACCCTCTCGGAGCCGGAGGGGTTCGGGGCTCTGGCAGGCAACACAAAGCGCGGCCCGGAGTCTTAGTGCACGAATGGGATCGAGAGTGTCTTCGTCTCGCCGGAAGCTGTACGGGCCACGCAGAGATAGCTACCCGATGACAGTGCGGCGGCATCCCAGTTGAACGTGTGGTCACCTGCGTCGAGATCGCCTGAGTAGAGGGTGGAGACCTCGGAGCCGAGAATGTTCGTTATCACAACCTCGACATGCTGCCGGCGTGTACTCGTCAGAGTGAACGACGTTCTGCCAACGGAAGGCTGTGGCAGTGCCCGAAGTGCAATAGTAGCTGCTTCGCCGCTATTTGAGGTTATCGGCACCGAGCGGTCAGTGGCATCCCTTTTCCATATTCCGGCTCCCCACGTCGCTGCATATAGTTCTTTCCCCCGGACGGCCAGGTTGAAGATGCTCCGTTCTTTACCGTGGGAGGTCATTCCCATCCCTTCGTTCATGCTCTTCCAACTCGATCCGAAGTCTGTCGAGACGTACACTCCTCGAGCGACCGTGCCAACGAATACTGTGGATCCGATGACCGCCATTGTCTCGATCGTCGTATCGAACCCGTAATTCGCGCTGATGTTTGCCCAATGATCTCCGTTGTCGTCCGAACGAAAGAGTCCGTCATACGTCCCGAGAAAGAGATGTGGCCCGACGGAAGTCATGCACATGATCTCAAGATTAGTCAGACCGGTGTTCACGGTCTTCCATGTCGCTCCGGCATCGGACGACCGATACAATCCCGTTTCGGTGCCGCCGGCAAACAGGTAGGGCCCGATCGGGGTGAAGGTCCCGATGGATTTGTTGCTCAACCCGGTAAGTTGCCATGTCAATCCGTCATCGGTCGAGCGATAGAGTCCATCATAAGTGCAAAAGAATAGCGTCGTGTCAACCTGTGCAAACCCGTATGCACTATGGTAGATTAGTTCGGAGGTAAGGCTCGACCAACTCACACCGGAATCTCTTGACCGATACAGTCCGTCGTCGGTGCAAGCGTATATGCTCTGGCCCTGTGGAATGATAGAGCCGATGATTCCGACCCCGATCTCCGGAATTCCGTCGGGGGGCAAACCTGAGTCACTTGGCACCCAGTGTAGCCCGTCGTCGGTGGAGCGAGCGAAATGGCTCCAACCAGCGCCGGCCGTTAGGATGCCGAAATCCCCGACGGCGACACACCGTTCAAAACCGCTTGTGAGTCCGTCATTTGATTGGGGCCATTCGCGAACGGTTCTGCCGCTCCGATAGACGCCACGATAGTCTCTGCCGATCAACAAACCGCTGTCAGTTGGCGTTACTACATCGGTATACTGCATGAAAAGACCGAGGTAGCTTACACCCCATTGCTCGCTTCGGGAAAGCTTGTACAATCCTCCTCCCTTGCTGGCAACCAGAAGGCTCGTGTCGTCTGCGACAAGAGCCCGAAATCCCTTCAACTGAGAAAATCCGATCGTGTCAGGCGGGGCTACTGTCGAATCCCACGTATTGCCGTTGTTGGTCGAGTGCAAGAGCCCATCACCACGGATCGCAAATATGTCAGACTGGCTGACAGCGAGAGCCGTAATGTTGTTGAACGACGATGGCGTGGTTGTGGTCCAGGAATTCCCGTGATCGCTCGAGCGGAAGATGGCGCTATCGCTACCAGCGAAGAGCGTTGTGTCGGACACAGCCAGGCAAGTCATGCCGTCTCGGTATCGCAAGCCTTGGCTAACGCTACTCCACGTGAGGCCATGATCGAGCGAGCGAAACACTCCGTTCTGGGCACAACTGACAAACAGCTCGCTGCCGAGGAGTACGATGGCATTCACGTTCAGAAGTCTCGGGTCAGAAGAGATCATCGACCAACTTGCACCGCTATCGAGAGATTCATACACGCCGGAGTCTGCGCCTCCAAATATGCTCGAACCGGCTACCGTAAAGCATCCTATCCAGTTGCCCACGACCCCGGAATCACTAGGCGACCAGTGATGACCGCCGTCGGTCGATGCGAAGACCCTTGAGTTCGTTGCGGCCAGTACCCGGCGTCCGATCCTTCCAAACGCGGCAATACTTCCTCCGCCGGGTCCGTTGAGCTGTTTCCACTGCGCGACGGCATCTGCGTGCGGCAGTACCTGCACGAGAAGGACGAGAAGTGCGAACCGGATCCGGTGTTTCATCTGTACGACCTCGTGAGTGATTGGACGCTTGGACATTACTGCACTCAGAATAGTGACAACGACACAAAAGATTCCAGCGGGCAAATCTCCAAAGCTCACCATCTAATGCTCAAGTACGTTCCAGAAGCTCAGATTCTCCTCTCAGGGATTCGTTCTCCGCACAGATCGAGGTCCGTAAATCAACTCCGGCACAGGCAGCCGGTTTACTCCATCCTGCGCCTAATTCAGGAATGACTGACCTATCCCTTTCGTTAAGTCAAGCGGGAAGCGTTTGTTATTCTTGAGGATACAACTATGAAGATCCGTCTCACCCTCGCCGCAGCACTGCTCTGCATTTCGTCCGCCATTTCGTACGGTCAATTTTGGCACGTCATGCCGCCGCTTGATAAGGATAATAGTATCAACGTGTGCTATGCCAACGATGACAAGCGCATTTTTTACCTTGGGAAGGACGACGGCGGGGTGAAGAATATCTTCGCCATCGACGTCAAAACGCTCGCGGTGACGCAGGTGACGAAATTCTCCGATGCTCCGGTCGTGCGGTTCGTGGGCGTCCCCGGCAAACCGTTCTTGATCTATATGCGCGCATCGGCGGCACACCCGACAGACTATCATCTGTATAAGATCGACAATAACGGCGTAACCGTGCCGGAGGATCTCACGCCGACGGGAGACGGTATCGCGAACACGATCGTCGGCGCGCAGTATAACGGACGCTATATCTACTATTCGTCGAACAAGACGAATCCTGCGAAGATGGATTTCTACCGGTACGATGTCGCACAGAATATCTCCGAACTGGTATTCGCCAACGACAAGAACTACTCGTTGCACGCATGGTCGCGCGACCAGAAGCATGTACTCATGAGCGATGCCGCCGGTTCTAAATTATTCATTTCGGATGTCGAGACGACCGAGCGATTCCCGCTGTATTCCGCACCGCAAGCCCATTCGATCGCTGCCGCGATGTGGACGCCCGATAACAAGCAACTGCTTGTACTCGAAAGTGACGGAACGACGAACGAACTGAAAGTCATGGACATGACGACGCCGGAATCGGTAAGTCCGACAACCAAGACACTCGATACGGGCGCGGTGACCATGATCGGCGCGTCGATCAACGGCCGTTGTTTCTACGAACGGAAAGGGGATGTGCTTGCGGTCAACGATTATCAGGGACAGAATATCACGATGCTTCCGAATGGCATCGACGTCACGACCAATGCGAAAGAAACGATGATGCTGCAAGTACAGCACGGAGCCGACGGGGTAAAGCTTCGCATCTACGATATGACGAAGAAGGCCGGTGCCGAACCGATCATCATCAAGAACTATTAGACTGCCGTCGGGCGTCTCGTGGTATTTTTGTAGCGATCACTTCACTCTGATCCATGGACGCTTTTCGCATTGAAGGTGGAAAACCCTTGCACGGCTCTGTTCGTGTGAGCGGCACGAAGAATCTGATCTCCAAACTCATCGTCGCGTCGACGCTTGCCGATTCTGCGAGCGTCCTGACGAACGCACCGCTGACGCTCGGCGAAACGGAGATCACCTCCGATATTGTCCGCTCGCTCGGCACGAAGATCGCCACGAGCACCGACGCGCACGGCACGATCACGCCGCATACTCCCACCTTCGAGACGTCCGTCATTCCCGACCGATTCGCACTGCTGAACCGCATCCCGATCCTCCTGATCGGACCGTTGCTGCATCGCAGCGGCAAGGCGAGTGTCCCGATCCCGGGTGGCGACAAGATCGGCGCGCGGCCAGTTGATTTCCATATCAACGCGCTCCGCAAGATGGGCGCGCATATCGAGCATAAGGATTCGTACTACCACTGCCACGCCGATTCGCTGCGCGGCGAACATATCGAGTTAAAATTCCCGAGCGTCGGCGCGACGGAGAACATCATCATCGCCGCGACGCTCGCCAAGGGCACGACGATCATCGACAATGCGGCCGTCGAGCCCGAGATCGTCGAACTCATCAAGTTCTTGCAGAAGATGGGCGCGATCATTTCGATGGGCACGAACCGCCGCATCATCATCGAAGGTGTCGATCGCTTGCACGGCGCCGAGCATCGCATCATGCCCGACCGCATCGAAGCGGCATCGTTCGCGTGCGCGGCCGTGGCCTCGAAAGGGGATGTGTTCATCGAAGATGCCGACCAGTCGGCGATGCTCACGTTCTTGAACCAACTTCGCCGCGCTGGTGGAGATTTTGATATTACGAACGACGGCATTCGCTTCTATTATACCGGCAAGCTCAAAGCCATCGCCATTGAGACCGACGTTCATCCCGGCTTCATGACCGACTGGCAGCAGCCGTGGGTGCTGATGATGACGCAAGCCGAAGGACTTTCGGTCATTCACGAGACGGTGTACGAGAACCGCTTCGGCTATGTGCAAGAGCTTCGCAAGATGGGCGCGCATATCGAGCTCTATAATTCCTGTCTCGGCGGGGGAGAGTGCCGCTTCACGACGCTTGCGTATCCGCACTCAGCGGTGATCTTCGGTCCGTCGAAGCTCAAAGGCGCGGATATCGTCATCCCAGATCTTCGCGCAGGGTTTGTCTATCTCATCGCCGCAGCGATCGCAAACGGCACGAGCACGATCACCGGCATTCACCACGTCGAACGTGGGTATGAGAATATTCAAGGCAAACTGCAGGCGCTCGGCGTGAGCATCGAACGGATCCAGGCCTGAGGTTCGTAGGGGCGACGCATGCGTCGCCCGTGGACGGGGTGTGTGCGAGAGTTGCGGGCGAGGCATGCCTCGCCCCTACGAAATATTGATGTTGTCGTACAAAAAAAGGCGGGGTAACACCCCGCCTTTTTAGTAGACGCTTCAGTGAAGCACTTATTGCTTCTTGATACCGGTCGTCTTCTTGCCGACTACGCCACCCGGGGTGGTCTTTGCGGTCTCGTGCTTGGTCTGATCGACCTTGCCTGCAGCCGGAGCCGTTTTGGCCGGAGCGGCCTTCGGAGCTTCTTTCTTTGCGGGCTCTTGCTTCGCAGCGTCCGGAGCCGGACCGGCGATGAACGCCGTGATGTCGGCGCCGAGCTTCTTGTGATCGTCCATTGCCTTCGAAGCGCTGCTGGTGCATGCCGAAAGCTGTGCGTTCAAGCCGGCGATTGCAGCCTTGAGTTCGTCGTTCGTCTCGGTCTTGGCGTTGGCGTATGCCTTGAGGCTGTCATGCATCGCGTTCATGGCCGGCATCATGTCGTCCATTTTCTTGATCTCTGCCTTGAATGCAGCGATCTTCGCGGTGTCGGCCTTCGGGGCCTTGGCAGCCTCGTCGAGCTTGGCAAGCCAGGCCTTGTGATCGTCCATCATCTGCTGAGCCTGCTTGGTATCGTCACCGATGACCTTATCGGCTTCCGCCTTCTTCGCATTGAACTCCGTCACGAGCGCTTCGTCGCGCTTCGCACCGCAACTTGCCAACGTGATGCCGAGGGCAAACACGAATAGCAACGAAAAGAAAGAAAAGTGCTTCTTCATAGTTGTTGTGATTGAAATGAATGCTTCGTAATAACCAGAACGCAAAAACATCATTGTGAGCCCGGGCGGTTTCGAACCGACGACCCTCTGATTAAAAGTCAGATGCTCTACCACTGAGCTACGGGCTCTGCCAACCCCCGAAATACCAACGTATAACGAGAGACCGCGTATAACGTGGATTTGGAGAACTGAGTGCCCTGCCTACAGTTGCAACCCCGTCCTGCTTGCCAAGGGGCCGATTCGGTCAACTTCCCCGGTTCGGTTGTGCGATGGGGTGAATTATTCATATCCTCTCTATGCAGATAGTGAAGAGTTCTAATAAATCAGCGTTTATGTTGGGTAGCCTCATTTGAGGTTGGTGATCGATTGGAATCAACCACCCCAACCCCGCCTTGAAAAGGCGGGGCGTCTTATCTACTTCGCTTACGCAGGATTGAGGGGTATGAGGATCGTTAGTTTCGTAGCTGTTGAAGCAAGTAATCAATCCATTGTTTAGAGTAATCTTCATTGATAGCGTAAGCAGAGATAATGATAACCCCTCCTTTTCAAGGAGGGGCTGGGGTGGTTGATTCGAGCTTGCCGCCTCCCCCTCGTTTGATCTCCTCGATTCGCTTGATGATATTCGTCACACACCTGTCTACGCTAAAGTGTACTTCGCCGTCGGTGAAGCGTATCACATCGATATTGTTTGCATTGAGGTAGGCAGTTCGGCGGAGATCATATTCTTGTTGTTCGGGTGATTCATCTGTTGTGCCGTCGATCTCGACAGCGAGGTGAAAATCGGGACAATTGAAATCGACGATCTACGGCACGAGTCCGTGCTGACGGCGGAATTTGTAGCCGGAGCGGTGGTTGCGTAATCCGTGCCACATCTCACGTTCGGCACGAGTAGGATTGGAGGGTAGTTCGCGCCGGCGTTCCTTGTGCTCAGTCGTGTTGTAGAACTTGCGGAGCATGTGCGAAGATACGAATCAACCACCCCAACCCCGCCTTGAAAAGGCGGGGCGTCTTTTCTACGTTGCTTACGCCGGTTTGAGAGCTGTTCGGATATCCGGCTTTGCAGTTGTTGAAACATACTATCGCTTTCTCAGCGAAGTATTCTCACTGGACGGCGTTCGTAGGGTGCATCGTGAATTTGGATTGCTGGGATGCGGACGAATCTAAAATGTATGGTGTGAAGTATGCATTCGTTCAAACCTTGAGGGATTCTTCGCTTCGCTCAGAATGACGAGCGGGGGGGGGGGGGGGGGGTACGGGGGGGGGTTTATCGGTAGCTCACGACCATCTTTCCTACGCCGGTCGAGAGGCGGAGGGTGAGGATCGGGGCGCGGGACTGGTCGAAGCCGACGCTGGTGTAGTAGCCGTCACGGCGCTTGTTCAGGCCGCTGAACGAAAAGGAGCTGAAGAGATTGTCGTCGTAAAATGCCTGGACTCGGGCAGCGCCGGGCGGGATATTAATGACGACTTTGCCGCAGCCTACTTCAACATTCGCGTCGAGATCGCGCTGCATGGTACCCGTGAAGTTGAGTTCGTAGTAGCCAATGCCGCCGGTGAACTTGAATGTCTTGACGTTGTAATTGCAGATGCCGTCCATCGTACATTCGCCAAGCCCTGCATTGACATTGCAGAACTCCATCACCGAGCGATTCTGGGTGCGGGCAACGATACGCGACTTCGACGCTTGGTTCTGAATGCCCATGCCGACAACTGCGAGACCGCTGATGTCGATCACCGACTCGCCGAAGCCGGTTTCGGCCCAAAGGTTGATCGGGATCGTGGGGTTCAAAAAGACTCGGGAATAGTCATCGCTGCTCTTGGCGGAAGGGACGGGAGAGTAAAAATCGTTGACATCGCGGACGTAGTGAGTGCCGCCGTCGGTTTGGATCGTCCCGGCGCCGGTGAGGGTAAATCGTCCGTTGCTGGCCCAGGTACCTTGCGCAAGCTCTTGTTTTCGCTGGAGCATTCCGTCGTCGGAGCCGAGGGTAATGCGCAACGTACCGATCGAGTAGTCAGAACTTGTCAGGTATCGGTAGTGCATCGGCGGCGGATCGTCCTCGTCGTCGGCCTTCGTCTCGATGATGGCGGCAAGGTTCGGGTCTCCGTTTCCATAGACGCCGACGGAGCCGTAGGGCGCTTTGATGATGACGTTCATTCGATTCTCACGATGCTGCGGATCGCGGTCGACGGCATATCGCCACAGCTTCGCAGCGGCGTATGCGGTCGATGCGACAGCAAGGACCGAAGCAGCAGCGATAGCCGCCGTCCGGTTGGAGAGTCTGAATGGTTGCGAAATTCGCAAAACCTGTCCCTTTGTGTCGGTGATCAGAGAGTGAAACGTACACCACATCCTCGGGCATGGGCCCGGGTATCATCTGACCCTACGCGAAGCCGGTGCCAAATGTTACAACACGCGAAGTGAAGAAATTTTTGAGAATTTGGGCATTTCGCGGTGCGAACCCGAACACGCGGCGAAGGTGAGGTGTTAATTGTACAGAGAGGTGGCCCCGGCCACCCACTCTGACAGAAGGTTCGGCGGAGGAAACGATAGGGTCAACAACGCCAAAAAGAACCTTACAATTATAGACTATGGGCGACTGATCCGATTTGTACCGATTGCAGGCCTCACCGTCCGCAAGGACGGAACTCCAATACCGGTGCGCCGTGCTGCTTGCAGCGCCGCCACCTGCGGGACAGTGGAAGCAAAAAGTAACAAATGCAGATGCCCACTGTATCAGGGCTCGGTTCTTTTAGCCCTTGTTCCGACGGGAAACCGTCGGCAGACTTCGGTTCGGGATCCTGCCGATCCATGTATGCTCTTGAGCATGCGTCCTTCGGCGAACGGTGACTACCCGAAGCTGTGTCCCTGTCGCGGATCTCGCCGCCTTCTGTCAGAGGATATTTCGTTCGCCCGATCACGGGCGCAGCCAGTCTATCCAATGCGCGCACTTCGAGTCGGGATCACCGGAAAAATCGGCAGCGGGAAGTCCACCTTCTCCGATGTCCTGCGCGAGAAGGGAGTCGAGGTGATCGATACCGACACCCTCGCGAAGGAAGTGATGTCCTCCGACCCGACACTACGGGCAGAACTCGTTGCGCTGCTTGGTCCTGATACGTATCGCGACGGTTCACTCAATACATCCTTTGTAGCTTCACAGATATTTAGTGACGAATCGAAGCGTCATGCGGTAGAATCGCTTGTTCATCCGGCAGTGATGCTGGAGGTGGAACGACGTATCGCCAATGCAACGGCCGGAAGCGTCGTCGCAGTCGAGTCTGCAATTCTGGTTCAGACGGGGTACGATGAGCTTTTCGATGTACTGGTAATGGTTTGGGCAAGCGATGAGTCCGTCATTGAACGAGGCGTCGCAAGCGGAAAATTTAGCCCAGAGGATATCGAGCGGCGGTTGAGGGAACAAGATTATAGTGATGAAATTAAAGGGTTTGCCGACTTTCTAATAGAGAATAATTCGACAAAGGACGCACTGCGGTCCAAGTGCGATACCATTTTTGGTATAATCCGGGCGATGGCTTTCGGTGTATTACCTCCCGAGCCGTTACGCTCGATCGAGCCTTCGGAGGAATAGTCGCCCGAAGTGTGGATAACCAAGTTGTCCACAAAATGCTTTTGCCGGTTCAGTCGTAACAATTTGTTAATATATTTGTATCGTAATTCTTTGCTCTCTACATCTGATTTTTTCTTTACTCGAACATTTCTTTATTTCACATTGGAGGAACATACATTATGTCACGATTCCTACTGAAATCCTGTCTCACGGTACTTGTTGTTGCATCGCTTGTTAGCCTGTCGCGCGCGCAGGACGACGAAAAGATCGTCCGTCCGAGCACCAAAGCAGGTTCTGCAGCGTGGGAGTTCAGCTTCGGCGGTCTCTCGACGCTCGGGATGGCTTCGGTACCGATTGCAAACGTGAACGAAGGTGGCACCCCGATCGCGGTCGTCGGTGCAGGTTACAAGTATTATCTGTCGGACGATATGGCCTTGCGTGCATTGCTCGGCTTCTCGACCAGCAGCGATGGTGACGAGGATGTGACCAAGTCTGCGACCGGAAAGACGACGAACACCAGCTATGGTATCGCCGTCGGTGTCGAAATGCACACGCATGCGGTGTACTCGACCTCTCCGTACTTCGGCGCACAGCTTGCATTCGGCGGCGCAAGCACCGATAACAAGCGCACCAGCGGCGGCAACACCACCGAGAACAAGGGCAGCGGTACGACATTCGGTATCGGCGTATTGGCCGGTTTCGACTGGTATTTCACGCACGGACTTGCCGTCGGCGCAGAGTATATGCTCGGCTTCAGCTCGATGTCGTCGAGCACGACGACCAGCTCGGGCAGCACCAGCACGACGACCGACGCACCGTCGAGCACTGCGATCGGCATCAGCAATGCCGGCAACGTGCACCTCGTCGTACACTTCTAATTCGATCATAGCACTGCATGATCATGAAGCGTATTTATACATCGCTTTGTGCTGTCGCAATCGCGCTGACGATTACCTCGTCAGCGCGAGCGCAGGATCAGTCGCAGAGCATCCGTCCCATCACAACCAAAGGGACGATGGCGATGGAGTTCGCCTTCGGTGGCCTTAGTTCGATGCAGATGGGTGCTGTGGATCTGGCGCAGATCTTTCTTCCTTCACAAGGTGAAGGGGGAAGCACACAAACGTATCTGGCGGCCGCAGGCGTAAAGTACTACATCGCCGACGAACTGGCGTTGCGAGGTTTGCTTGCGTTTTCGACGTCGACCTCCGGCGATCCCGATCCGACGAAGTCTTCGAATGGGAAAGACGTTCAGACGCTCTTCGGCATCGGTGTTGGGGTTGAGATGCATACGCATCCGGTCTATGCTGTGTCGCCGTATTTTGGCGCTCAGCTAACCTTTGCCACTTCCGGGTTGACAAATACGAAGAATCAAGTCGATCGTGCCGACAGCAAGGATGCATCCACGCTGGCCACGACAACGGTCGAAACAAAGAGCAGCGGCAACGGAATCGGGATCGGCCTCCTCGCCGGTTTCGATTGGTACGTGACGCATGGTATCGCGATCGGTGCGGAGTACACCTTGGGCTTCAGTACTTCGTCGACCAGCGAAACCGTATCGGGAACGACGACGGACTATCCGTCAACGACCATGATCGGTATCGCCAGCGGCAACATCCATATGCTCGTACACTTCTAAGCAATCGATCGAACCCGGTCGATGTTCACGATGCCCCTCGAAATCGAGGGGCATTCGTTTTCTATCAGGTTTGTTAGACGGCCCGTGAAAGAAACAGACGTACTGATCCTTGGCTCCGGCTCGGCCGGGGTGTTCTTCGCGTTGCAGCTCGCACAGCGTTCGAAGCTGCGAATCACGATCGTGACCAAGAAAGAACGCTCCGAATCGAATACCAACTACGCGCAAGGCGGCATCGCATCGGTGATCGATGCCCACGATAGCTACGAATCTCACGTGCGCGATACGCTCATCGCCGGTGCCGGCCTCTGCGATCTGACGGCAGTCGAGACACTCGTGCGTGAAGGCCCTGACCGCATTCGCGACCTGATCGATCTCGGAGCTCGGTTCACCACCGACAAATCCGGCAACCTTCACCTCGGCAAAGAAGGCGGTCATTCGGCCAATCGCATCGTCCATGCAAAGGACCTGACCGGGCGAGAAGTCGAGCGTTCGCTGCTTGCGGCGATGTCGCAACACAAGAACATCACCTTGCTCGAGGATCACTATGCCGTTGAACTTCTGACCGATCATCAGCGCGTAGGGCGTAAGCCGCGCAACGGCAAGGCGACCAAGTGTTACGGCGCGTATGTGCTCGACGAACGCACCGGGAAGGTCCATATCGTCCGTGCTCGTCAGGCGGTCATGGTCGCAACCGGTGGCTGCGGGCAGGTATATCTGCATACGACGAATCCGTCGATCGCGACCGGCGACGGTATAGCGATGGCCTACCGTGCAGGTGCGACCATTGCCAATATGGAATTTATCCAATTCCATCCAACGGCGCTCTATACCGGCACCGAAGGCAATGCTTTTCTTATCTCCGAAGCGGTGCGCGGTGCAGGCGGTGTTCTGCGCAACAAACAGGGCGAGCGGTTTATGAAGCGCTACGATCCCACTCGTCTTGAACTTGCACCTCGCGATATTGTTGCACGCGCAATCGATGCCGAACTCAAGAAGCACGGCGACGACTATGTACTGCTCGACCTCTCGCATCTCGATGGCAAGCACGTTCGCGACGAATTCCCGAATATCTATGCGCAGTGTAAAACGATCGGCATCGACATTACGAAGCAGCCGATTCCAGTCGTCCCCGCAGCTCATTTTAGCTGCGGCGGAATTCTGACTGACCTCAACGGTCACACCAGTATTGCCAGGTTGTATGCTTGCGGCGAAGTCGCCGTGACGGGTGTGCACGGAGCGAACCGGCTTGCGAGCAATTCATTGCTGGCGTCGCTCGTGTTTGCAAAACGTGCTGCCGACGACTTGCTCGAGGATCTGCTGGCGAAGTCCGACGTGCCGGATGTCAAACTCGAGGAGTGGGATGAATCCGGCACTGAAAACGCCGAGGAATGGGTTGTCATCCAGCATGATCGCCGTGAAATCCAACAATTGATGTGGGATTACGTCGGCATCGTGCGCTCGAACTATCGCCTCGAACGTGCAAAGCGCAGGCTCGAGCTCATTGCGAAAGAGATCGAGCAGTATTATCGAAAGACGAGGGTGACGCTGCCACTGCTGGAGCTGCGTAACATTGCGATCACTGCGCTCCTGGTGGTACGCTCGGCGAAAGCACGTAAAGAGAGCAGGGGATTGCATTTCACGACCGACTATCCGCAGCAGAACCCCAAACTCGCAACGAAGAATACGTTGCTGCAACAACGATTGTAACTACTTCGCGAAAGGAGAGACTCATGGCTCATGCACAACCGGCTCATGCGAAAGATGCATTCAGCAAGTCCGCACTTGCTCATATCGCCTCGGCCATCGCAGATGCCGAACGTGATACCTACGCCGAGATCCGAGTAGCCATCCACGACGAGCGAGAGACGGAGCTTTCGGGCAAGCCGCTAGCGGACGTCGCGAAATCCGAATTCGCGAAGCTCGGCATGCATAAGACGGCGGCGCGCAACGGACTGTTGCTCTTAGTCCTGTACTCCGAACGCAAGTTCTACATTTATGCCGACGTCGGTATTCATAGCAAGACCCAACCCGAAACATGGACCGATGTTGCGGCACAGCTTGGTAATGATTTCAAGCAAGGGCATTTTGAAGAAGGCGTCACGAACGCTCTGAAGAAGATCACCGAGCATTTGCGTGGTGTACTCTCGAAACCTGCCGAACGCTCGAACGAACTCTCCAACGAAGTATCTATCGGCTGAGTAGAATGCCCCTCCAACCCGCTACCATCGCCCTCGCACAAACAAAAGCTGTCATCGGCGACGTCGCTGCGAATGCCGCTCATCATGCCGAGATCACCCGTCGCGCAATTTCTGCTAAGGCCGATGCGATCGTGTTTCCCGAGTTGTCGCTGACCGGTTACACGCTTCGCGATCTGAACATGGATGTCGCGCTCGATCCATCAAACTCGCCGCTGTTGGCAGAGTTGCGCGAACTCAGCAAGGAAATTACGATCGTCTGCGGCGGCGTCGAACGTGCATCAAATGGTGGGCTGCACAATGCCGCGTTCGTGTTCGAGGATGGCTCGCTCATCCATACCCATCGCAAGATCTATCCTCCGACCTACGGCATCTTCGAAGAACAACGTTATTTTCTACCCGGCAACAAGGCGCAGGCGTTCGAATCGCGCCGGCTCGGGACGGTTGGTGTACTCGTCTGCGAAGACTTGTGGCATCCGTCGCTGCCATATCTACTGGCATATCAGGGGGCACAAGCGATCATCACCATCGCTGCAAGCCCGACACGCCTGGCCGGT
The DNA here is from genome assembly GCA_018266755.1 of Bacteroidota bacterium. NCBI lineage: Bacteria > Pseudomonadati > Bacteroidota > Bacteroidota bacterium. The sequence goes on along the minus strand of JAFDZW010000006.1, from coordinate 188,273 downwards.
GTGGGCGATGAGGATGGCCCGACGAATTACAAGATCAACCGCGAACACCATGTGACCTTCGCACGACTCTTCAGCGTGTATGTCGCGTTCTGCAACCGTGTCGGCGTCGAGGATGGGGTAAATTTCTGGGGCGGCTCGGAAGTCGTCAGCCCGGACGGCTCAGTACTCTCTCGCGGAGCATTCTTCGATGAAGACCTCGTTCTCGCAACGCTCGACCCTTCGCTCCTCGCCCGCACCCGTGAAACCTCTCGCCACATGCTCGACGAAGACCTCCTGCTCATGCGGCAGATGATGGACGAGACGGTGATGAAGAATCGTTCTTAGCTCGACACGATGCAATTTTGTCGGGAAAGAATCCGCCATCCCGCTTGTTATACTACGCTATCGAATAAGCCCCCTGTTGGCTTGAACTCAATGCTTAGTTATTAGTATGGCAAAGAAAACCGCAGTGAAACCCTCGGGCAAACGCCGCTTCAGCGACGAGGACCCGGCGAGTTACAAAGAACCAGCTCCCGTGAAAGGCACATCCGCTGCCACCGCTCACCCGCACGAGAGTCCGCTCGAGTCCATGATGCGGCGGTTCGACAAAGCACAAGAAATTCTCAACCTCGAACCCGGCATCTATCAGTACCTGAAGACGCCGGTAAAGTCGGTGATCGTCTCGATCCCGATCGTTCGCGACGACGGCTCGACCGAAGTATTCGAAGGATATCGAGTCATTCATAACGATATTCTCGGACCCTCGAAGGGCGGCATTCGCTATGCTCCCGATGTTGATCTCGACGAAGTGAAGGCGCTTGCCGCGTGGATGACCTGGAAGTGCGCGGTCATCGATATTCCGTTCGGCGGCGCCAAGGGCGGCGTTCGCTGCGATCCGCGCAAGCTCTCGCAGCGCGAGATCGAAGCCATTACCCGACGCTACACCTCCAACATGCTCGACGTTTTCGGGCCGGAGCGCGACATCCCGGCACCGGACGTGAATACGAACGAGCAGGTCATGGCCTGGATTCTCGATACGTATTCGATGCACATGCGCCGCACCGAGCCCGGTGTTGTTACGGGCAAACCATTGGTGTTGGGCGGCAGCCGCGGTCGTCGCGAAGCAACGGGGCGTGGCGTCATGCATGCGACGCTCAGCGGTCTGAAGAAGCTCAAGATTTCGCCTTCCAAGGCAACAGTTGCCGTCGAAGGCTTTGGCAATGTCGGCTCGATCAGCGCAGCGTCGCTCGAAGATCAGGGCGCGAAGATCCTCGCGATCTCCGATGTTACCGGCGGGTACTATAATCCGAAGGGGATCGACATCGACAAGGCGATCAAGTGGTCCGACGATCACGGTCATCTGCTCGAAGGATTTCCGGGTGCAGAGAAGATCACGAACGAAGATCTGCTCGAATTGAACGTGGACGTCCTCGTGCCGGCAGCTCGCGAAGACCGAATCACCGAGGACAACGCTGCGAACGTGAAAGCGAAGCTGATCGTCGAAGGCGCCAACGGCCCGACGAGCGCCAGCGCCGACTCGATCCTCGAATCGAAGGGCATCATGGTCATCCCCGACATTCTTGCGAATGCCGGCGGTGTGAAGGTGAGCTACTTCGAGTGGGTACAGAATCGCATGGGCTATTACTGGGATCTCGAGACGGTCAACAAGCGACTCGAAGATGCGATGGTTTCGGCCTTCGACCGCGTGTACGAGAATTCGCAAAAGCACAAAGTGTCGCTGCGTCTGAGCTCGTACATTCTCGCGATCGATAAGGTCGCTCGTACGCTTCGTCTGCGCGGTATCTACGGTTGATGCCCGGACGTTCGTATATCGTGTGTGCAATGGTGTTCGCCCTTGTTCTTACAAGGGCGAATGCATTTTCGCAAGGTGTGGCCGCGCTTTCCGATGCGCGCTTCGATTCGCTCGGCCGAGTCGCGATGGCGAATTTTGTCGAAGGGAAGTTCTTCTGGAAGACGCATTTCGATCTGCTCGTGCCGAAGGCTGACTCCGCGCTTTTCTCGCAGTTCGCCACGCAACGAAAGGACAAGCACGTGTTCTATGGCACTGACGCAGCGGCGGTGCCGAAAGTCGCTGACGACACCGAGCGGCAGTTACACGTCTTCTCTTCGATTCGCCGTACGATCAGTTACGAACAGGGCGGGAAAGACACCGTCTTTGAGCGTGCGACGATCTCGGTCAACGGCTATACGCCCGGATACGTGACAACGCCGTTCGTTTCAACATTTGAGGTATTTCGTGACACAATTGTACCGTCGGTGCGTAGCATACCCATGGCGAGCGGCGACGAGCAGCACTCGTTTTGGGACGGAACGTTGAAGCCCGTTCTCGTGACGGTTGGGGCAGCGGCAATTGTCGCACTCTTTTTTCTCATTCGCAGTTGAACCGTTCTTGTGAAGAACCTACTGACGATCGCACTTGCATTCATCGCCGCAGCGCTTATCTCCTGCGGTCCGACGAAATCCACCGAAACATCGGTCGGGAAGTATTCCCCCGAAAAACGGTTCGCCGACGGCAAAGCGGCCTATGGAAAAGAAGACTGGCTGCTCGCGACTTCCATTTTCGATGAAGTCCGGTTGCAGGCGCCGACCTCTGAATTTGCTGCCGAAGCGGCGTTCCTCGAAGGGATGTCGCGCTACAAGAGCGAGACATATATCAGTGCCGCCGTCGATTTTCGTGCGGTGCGGCGCAACTACCCGAATTCCGAATTTGCCGACCGCGCACAGTTCATGGTCGCCGAATGCTACTACGGTCTCTCGCCGCGAACGGAGCTCGACCAGACATACACTGGCTACGCCATTACCGAGTATCAGACGTTTCTTCGCGATTGTCCGAGAGCCTCGAAACCGCTCCAGGATAGTGCCACGTCGCGCATCGCGGAACTCCGAAACAAGCTCGGTGCGAAGGTGCTGATGTCGGCGGAGCTGTATATTAAGTTGATCGACCGGAAGTCTGCATTGAAGTATTTCGAGCGCGTGCTCGATCAATACTACGATACGCCGTCGGCCAGCGAGGCGCAGCTTCGCATCGCGGAGGTGCAGTACTCGCGCAAAAAGTCTCGCGAAGCGATGGATGCACTCGATGCGTTCGATCAGAAGTACCTCTCGTCGGCAACGCCGGCGCAGCGCGAACGCGCGATGAAGCTTCGCCAGCAGATCTCGCTCAAATAACTCACCCCACCACCACCACCATGAGCAAGCAACGACCGAAACGCGTCAGCGCATCGAAGATCGAGATGACCGAACTCGTCCTGCCGAACGATACTAACGTCCTCGGCAACCTCCGAGGCGGTACGCTCATGCACTGGATGGATATTTGCGCAGCGCTTGCCGCAGCAAAGCACTCGGGACGCATCTGCGTGACGGCCAGTGTCGACGAGATCAACTTTCTCGGTCCTGTGAAGTTGGGTCAGGTCGTGCATCTTCGAGCAAGCGTCAACCGCGCGTTCACGACTTCGATGGAAGTCGGGGTACGTGTCGAAGTCGAAGACATTCACACGGGTCACCACCGTCACGTCAATACCGGTTACCTGACGTTCGTTGCTATTGACGAGATCGGTCACCCTGTGCCGGTGCCGGAAGTCGTCCCGGTAAGCGCCGAGGAGAAAGCCCGCTACAATGCTGCTTCCGTGCGTCGCCACGACCGCCTTGCTCGTCGCCGCCATATCGCCGAAGAAGAAGCGAAGCTCGCGAAGGCGGCCGCCAAGAAACGCTCGAAGTAACAACCCACCGTGACGAGCACCGCCACGCTTACTGCCGAAGGACTCACGAAGCGCTTCAACGCTGCGCCTCTATTTGCGCCCGTCTCGTTCGAACTGCGTGCCGGCGAGATCGTCGCGATCACCGGTTCGAACGGCACCGGGAAAACAACGCTACTGAAGATGATAGCAAGCGTGCTCTCGCCAACGAAGGGAAGCGTTGCCTATCACGTCGAAAGCAAGCCGATCCCGAAGGACGAGTATCAGCCCTATCTCGGCTACGCAGCTCCGTATCTCGAACTCTACGCCGAACTCACGGCGATCGAACATTTACAGTTTATCGCCGAGCTCAAAGGCAAGAGCATGGATAGCGGCGAGTGCGTCTCGCTGCTGACATCTCTCGGCCTCGAGGCCGCCGTTGCGCATTCCGATCGTCAGGTGAAGCAGTATAGCTCCGGCATGCAGCAGCGCGTGAAGCTCGCAATGGCCTTCGCACTTGCGCCACGATTTATCTTCCTCGACGAGCCGAGTTCGAATCTCGATGCCGCCGGCATCGAACGTCTGTTCCATCACATCACCGACGCCGCACACAATGGCGCCATCGTGATGATCGCCACAAACGACGCGGCCGAAACGGAACTCGCGACCAGACGAGTAGCGGTCGAACGATACGTCGCCCCCTCACGCCAAGCTTGATGCGTCATTCTGAGCAAAGCGAAGAATCCCTTGAGGTTGACGAGACTATTCAGGTGTCCCGAAAGAGATTCTTCGCTTTGCTCAGAATGACAGCTAATTGAACGATTGCTTTGAAATTTACCCTCACCCATACCGACCCCACGACCAAAGCCCGCGCAGGCGTGCTCGAGACCGATCACGGTACGATCGAGACGCCGTGCTTCATGCCGGTCGGGACGCTTGCAACCGTGAAGTCACTCACGCCGCGCGATATCTGGGAGACGGGCGCACGCATTCACCTGGCGAACGCATACCACCTGTATCTGCGCCCGGGCACCGAGATCGTGCGCGAAGCCGGCGGCATTCATCGCTTCTCGAATTGGCAGGGTGCGGTGCTCACCGATTCGGGCGGGTATCAAGTCTATTCGCTCGGCGATCTGCGCAAGGTGACCGACGAGAAGGTGACGTTCAAAAGTCATCTTGACGGGTCGAAGCATGAGTTTACGCCGGAGAAAGTGATCGAGATCGAACGCGATCTCGGGCCGGACATCATGATGGTGCTCGACGAATGTCCGCCGTCGAACGCCGAGAGGAAAGTGGTATCGCGCGCGGTCGAGCGCACCATCCGCTGGGCGCATCGCGCCAGCGAGCACTTCCATGCGACCAAGCCGCTGCATGGCTACGAGCAGGCAATGTTCCTCATCGTGCAGGGCGGTGTGCATCACGATCTGCGCTCCGAGTGCGCCGACGAACTCGTGAAGCTCGATTCGTTCGGCTATGCGATCGGCGGCCTTGCTGTCGGCGAACCGAACGAGGTGATGTATGAGGTCACCGACCATACAACCAACCATCTTCCAACCCACAAGCCGCGCTATCTGATGGGCGTCGGCACACCGATCGATCTCGTCGAGTGCATCGCACGCGGCGTAGATATGTTCGATTGTGTGATGCCGACACGCAACGCCCGCAACGGCCAGCTCTTTACCCGCAACGGCAAGATCAACATCCGAAACTCAAAGTTCAAACACGACTTCACCCCGATCGACCCCGAGACCGATTCCTACGCCTCACAGAATTTCACCCGCGCATATCTGCACCACCTCTTCAACACCGGCGAAATCCTCGGCCCCGTCCTCGCGACAATGCATAATATTGCGTTCTATCAGGGGGTGGTGAAGGAGGCAAGAAAGGCGATACAGGAGAACGAATATTATCGGTGGCGGAGGAAGTTTGTGGGCAAAATCAAGCAGATTTGAGGTTAAGCTACCGAAGTAAAAATTGGTTTGAAGCTAGGTCTTGACTTAGTGCAGTTATTGAAGTACCAATCCAGAGTTTCTGGGCGGCAATACATTCCTCCCGAACATAGTGCTTTAGGAGGAATACATGCAATAAGTTATATATAAGAGATTTCTATCGCTGAAATACTCACCCCCTTGGTTTGTGTGGTTAGCTGACTAATGTAACTAGTCAAAGCTACTATGGGAATATTAACAAGACTGTCTTGTTAAATTACGTCTAACTGCGCTTCCTACAAAATCTCGTGTAGAGTAACAATTTTTATATAAGAACTCTTTAGATTATGGAGAAAATCTCAGTCCAGTAATAACCTTCAAGAAGAAGAATTGGAAAGTCTGGAGTCGCTTTAGTCCCAAGTAAAAGATGGCTGTGCGATAATTGTCGTAATAGGGGTCCTGCTAGAATTTGTTGTACACCACCACGTCTTGGAGGCCACAATTTCGTTCTGGTGGGACGATATCCCGACGATGATCATTGCTGTGGAGATAGAGGGGGAGATATTGAGTTCTCATAGAGCTCGTGCAGCGTCCACCACACGCATCGAACGGCTATGGAGTAACGCAACGTATGCAAAGATGAGAAGCATGTCAAGATACCTTCGAAGAGAAAAGTTTGCACTGGCGCTGTCTGATAAGCCAAAGTCGGACGTTGAACTGGCCTTTAAGCCCGAAGATGAGGAATCGTACTTTCTTGCTTCTCAGCTAAAATGGGCGCTCGAAAAGGCCAGCTCGAATATCGTTCGAGTAAGACCTATTGACGAAAGCGAAACGGACCCAAGATATGTGGATCCTTCATCACCAATCTGCTCGAGAATTGGGGTGGGCTTCGGTGGTATTGTTTTGAGAACCAGGGAGGGTGGTGAACCTTTCGTCTAATTACGAGGCGATCATGCGGTGGGTGCTCTTTTGCATGCGATTTGGGCTGGGGATATCCATCATGCGGGAACAACCATTACCGACCCTAAAATGCCTGCTGGACTCATAGTGGTATATGTTACCCCAAGAATACAAGGATAATTTGGGCACGTTCTCGTCAAAGAGTACCCGCTGTTATTTGTGAGTTTCCTTCTTCTTTTCGCACTGTGTTCGTTCAGCGGACAACCCGGATCTGTATCCAGGTATAAGGTTGAATAACAAACTGGCGGGCCACATGCTCTGTGCAAGAGCAGCCCGACCACCGAAGAACCCTACAATGAACGTAGAGGCCACTCTACCGACCGAGTCGCGTGGTTTGAATACAGCAGCACTCTTGGCAAGTTCGAAGTCTGCTTGTTGAGCACGTACAAGTCCTTCAGGCGAGAACCAATGAACCCCTCCGTCTCCCCAAGAATTTTGTGAGACGTATAGACGTAAGTAATTGTAGTCCATGTCGTGTCTACAACATGCTCGATCGAGCTCATCCAACACTTCGTTACAGTGAGTCTTAGTCGAATCGCAGTCATTGCCAGCTCCACACCAAAAACCATACTTTTGGTCTTTGACAAGTCTATGCATAGCCTTGACCTGTTCGTGGGCCTGCGCGGGTATAGCAGCATTTGCCTTCGCTGTCGCAGTCTGATGTCCGACGGCGTCATCACCAAATTTCCTTTGGACTGTTGCCCAATCCGTGGGAGCGTACGCATGCTTACGGTTGATGAAGCCATTATCCGACTGAGTGGTGCGTCCACCCCCCCCCTGTTGCACTGTATGCGTCAGTTCATGCGCCAGCAGATGTTTGCCGTCGGAGGATTCGGGGGAGAACTTGCCGGAGTTGAAGAAGATGTCGTTGCCGACGGTGAACGCTTGGGCGTTGAGGTCGCGCGAGAGTTGGACGGCGGCTCCATCGGTGTGAACCCGGACGCCGCAGAAGTCCGTGCCGAAGCGGCTTTCCATGAACGACTTTGTCGGCGCAGGCAAGGGGGTTCCGCCGCCTCTGTTCGCTTCGATTGCGGATGCGATCTCGGGGCTTGTTTTGAAGCCGTCACCACGTCCTGCTCGTTGGATGAAGGAGGCGGCAGGCATTCGATGGATCTTCTCCTCATCGCTGCAGGCGGCGCACTTACGTTGGATGAATCCAGGCTCCGGCATTCTCATGACACGATCGGCGACTGCATCGGCCTCGTGTTCGGCGGGGTCGTGAGCAAATCCGACGGTCATTGCACGCTGAATGCGAACCGCACTTGCGGACGCTGTGGAAGTCGTTTGTGGCTGCGCTATCGTGGCATGTCGTTCTGACATAGGACAACCGATTATACCAAGGCTCTAACTTACGAATATTTTCGGAATATCCGGTACACATTTTCCTCACAAAATGAAGGAAATGTTGAGGGGTGCCCGTAACATTAAATCATTGACGGGCACCTTGACAGGCTGGGGAAGATGTTGTATCTTGCCGCTGATATGTATGGGCACCATGTTCCGAACGACGAAGCATGAGAGGAATGCAACCGGGCGAACTACCCGATCATAGTTCAAAGCGTATGGCTCCGAGCTACCCAAAGTCCGCACCCGCGGACTTTCGTGTTTCTGGGAGGAAGGGTACGTGCGTGTGCACAACGATCTCGTTGAATAATAATATGGTTGCAGGTATAGGTGCTCGCAAATTATTGAAGTTACGGGGAGGGGGGAAGAATGTAAAATGTAAAATGCAAAATGTAAAATTGGGCCGTTGCGAGGGTTTTCAGGTCTGGGGGGAACGACCTCCGGCCGCTTGGGCCTGTCGAATGTTTCCGTAAATCCGTCTGTTTTAGTGGTTCTGTAAATTAACCTGAACGCATGAATCTACTTTCTTACGGCATTCTCTTGATGGCACCCCAGCAGGGTGGGCAGGACGCGGGCTCGAGCATGGTTTCGACGCTGGTCATGTTCGGCTCGATCATCGTGATCTTCTATTTCATGATCTATCGTCCGCAGCGCAAGCGCCAGAAAGAGCGCGAAGAGCTCATCACCAAGATGGACAAAGGCGATAAGGTCATTCTCTCCGGCGGCATGCACGGCACCATCAGCGCAATCGAAGACAAGACCGTCCTCGTGACCGTTGCCGAGAACACCAAGATCCGCTTCCAAAAGAGCGCGGTCGCAGAAGTGCTGCCGAAGAATTGAGAATCAGGAATTGAAAAGAGATCGTCATTCTGAGGAGTGGCTCTAGCCCGAGGAAGAATCCCTTCAGGTCTGCACGAATGATCGAGGCACACGGGAAGGGATTCTTCGCTTTGCTCAGAATGACGATCTTGTTGAAGAGGTGAGGTACGTATGCTGAACACGATTGACGAAGCCATTCAAGACATCAAGGCCGGGCGACTGGTCATTGTTGTTGACGATGAAGAGCGCGAGAACGAAGGTGATTTTATCACGGCCGCGGAAGTCGCGACGCCGGAGACGATCAACTTCATGCTGCGCCACGGTCGCGGTGTGCTCTGTACGCCGATCACCGAAGCCCGGGCTGCCGAGCTCGAGCTGCCGATGATGGTGGATGTCAACACCGCGCTGCATGGCACACCGTTCACGGTCAGCATCGACTTCATCCACGGCACGTCAACCGGCGTCTCCACGAGCGACCGTGCCGCGACGGTCCGCGCCATTGCGAATCCCCGAACACATGCCAAGGACTTCGCCCGTCCGGGTCATATCTTCCCGCTGCGTGCAGTCGAAGAAGGTGTGCTGCGCCGCGCAGGACATACTGAAGCGGCCGTCGATCTCGCACGCATGGCCGGGTTCTATCCTGCGGGTGTGCTGGTCGAGATCTTGAACGAGGACGGCACGATGGCCCGCTTGCCGCAGCTTCGCAAGCTTGCCGATGAGTTCGGCATGAAGATCATTTCGGTGCAGGACCTCATCCGTTACCGCACCGAGCGAGAGAAGATGATCGAGAAGATTGTCGAAGTCTCGCTCCCGACCTATTACGGAAATTTCCATCTCCACCTCTACCGTAACAAAGTGGACGGCAAGGAGCACATCGCCCTCACAAAAGGCGATATCTCCGGCGGCGAGCCGCCGCTCGTACGAGTACACTCCGAGTGCTTCACCGGCGACACTCTCGGTTCGATGCGCTGCGACTGCCAGGATCAGCTTCACGCCGCGATGATGATGGTCGAACGCGAAGGTCGCGGCGTCGTGCTCTATATGCGCCAGGAAGGCCGAGGGATAGGCTTGGCGAACAAGCTCAAAGCGTACAAGCTGCAAGAACAGGGCAAGGATACGGTCGAAGCGAACGAAGCGCTCGGCTTCAAACCCGATCTTCGCGACTACGGTATCGGTGCGCAGATCCTCGTCGATCTTGGCGTGCGCAAGATGAAATTGATGACGAACAATCCGAAGAAGATCGTCGGGTTGGGAAGCTATGGTTTGGAAGTCGTTGATCGCGTCCCGATCGAGATACCAGCCAGCGAGCAGAACGCGAAGTATCTCGCGACAAAGAAGTCCAAGCTCGGCCACCTCCTCGGCGGCCACACACACGGCCTCGAGAGCATCGTACAGGACCTAACGGATACGCCGTAAGGTCCCGAGAAATGGAACACTTTAGTTATAGGCCTTCGTTTTAGAACTGCACAACGGGAGGTATCTTGCCCACACCGGCGAGATGCCTTCTTCCTTTTTTGTAGGTAGACGAATATGTCCGGTAAGTTATACGTGACCAAAGAGCGCCTCTCGGAGATCGAGAAGGAGCTACAACATCTGAAGATTCACGCCCGCAAGGAGATCGCATCGAAGATCGCCGAGGCTCGCGCGCAGGGTGACCTCAGCGAAAATGCAGAGTACGATGCCGCGCGCGAAGAGCAGGGGCTCTTAGAGCTTCGCATCCATAAGATGGAGGTGATGCTCGCGAACTCGTCGATCATCGACGAATCGCAGATCTCGACCGATAAAGTTGGGATGATGTCGCGCGTGCATGTGAAGAACACGAAGACGAAAAAGGTCAACATCTATCAACTCGTCAGCGCCGACGAAGCGGATTTCGAAGGTGGGAAGATTTCTGTGTCTTCGCCGATCGGGAAGGCGCTGCTCAATCATGTCGTGGGCGATACGGTACAGGTAAAAGTACCGGCTGGCACGATCGAGTTGCAGATTACGGAAATTACTCTCTGAGGAAACGAGTTTACAGTGCTCGAAAATTGAACGCCGCCCGGATGGCGAAATTGGTAGACGCAGCAGACTCAAAATCTGCCGCCAGCAATGGTGTGTCGGTTCGAGTCCGACTCTGGGCACAATGATCCGATCGGTCGTGGACTTGGGCCGACGAAACCAACCGTTATTCGGCCTCGCGTGATTCTCTGATCTTCTCCCACAACTCGGCGACCAACTCCTTTATGTTTGTTCCTGCAACGGCGCTGATGATCATCGGCTTCTTGCGGTCGAAACGAAGCGCTTCGTAGGACTTCAGTTGTTTGCTCTCAAGCACGTCGGCTTTTGTAATGACCACAATGCGAGGCTTTTTCAAGAGAGATTTATCGTACTGGCCACACTCTTCTTTGAGGATCTTGTATGCAGTCGAGGGATCTTGTTCGGTGTCGGAGCCGTCGAGCATGAACAAGAGGATCGCGCTGCGCTCGATATGGCGCAAGAACTGGTGCCCGAGGCCCCTGCCTTCGCTGGCGCCTTCGATGAGCCCGGGAATATCAGCGACGACAAACGAGCGATGTTCTTCGGGCGCTTGGACGATGCCGAGATTCGGGACAAGCGTCGTGAACGGGTAGTCGGCAATCTTCGGCTTTGCGGCGGAAACGCGGCTGATGAGCGTTGACTTGCCGGCATTCGGAAAACCAACGAGCGCAACATCGGCCAGCAGCTTCAGTTCGAGTTCGATCGATCGTTCTACGCCGGGTCGTCCGTCGGTTTTATGACGCGGCGCTTGGTTGTTGGCGTTCTTAAAATGGCTATTGCCGAATCCTCCGCGTCCGCCTTTGGCAATCACGACTTGTTCGAACGGATCGGTAAGATCGGCAAGTTGGTCGCCGCTTTCTTCATCGCGAACGACCGTGCCGACCGGCACTTTGATGATGACATCCTTCCCGTCACGACCCGTCATGTTGTTGATGCCACCCGGCGCGCCGTTCTGCGCTTTGTACTGACGAATGTAACGAAAATCGAGAAGCGTCGAAAGCTGTGGGTCGGCCATGACGATCACATCGCCGCCGTGACCGCCGTCACCGCCGGCCGGCCCGCCTTTGTCGACGTATTTCTCGCGTCGCCAGGCAATGATGCCATTGCCGCCATTACCGGCGGCGATCGTAATATGTGCCTCATCAACGAACTGCATGCGTCTCGCTTCCTTGAAATTTCATTCTGATTACCGACGCCCATTTCACCAGGAGCTTCGGTGTGTGCTCGGCCTTTTGCAAATGGATGACAGTTTCGAGATTCAGTAACGCATCCTCATACCCGACGGCTGCGTCGATCATCGAGACGAGACGCTGGTACTCGAACGTGTTGCCGTGGAACAGATCGTCGATCGTCTGTTTACGAAGCTTGTTCGAAATGAACAGCGAGATCGGCGGCATATTATTGCTCTGTTGCTCCTCGCTGTGCCGCATGTGCGTTGGCAGTGGCAGATGTACGCCTGCTTGTCGAAGCTCGTCGAGAAATGCTTTATACCGTTCTTCATCGGGAAGCTCGGCAACGACTGGTTCGGTTACCGCTTCAGGAGGTTTCGGTACCTCAAGCGGACGAATGTTCGACTTGATGAACACTGCAAGAGCGTGCAGATCGTTTACCGAGTGATCGGCAAGCGCAGCAGGTTCGATTCCTTTATCGGTAACGATTGCATGTATCAGTACAGCGAGCACGCCTTCCTCACTGAATCGCTCCTGAAAGAATCCATGCACCGGTTGGAGGTACGTCGCGATCTGCTCGACACTCGCATTCGAAAGTGCGAGATACTCGGTGTGACGAACGAACGCACGGCGCGCATCACGATCGGAATTGGCACCATTAACCCGAAACCACTCGAACAGAAATTCGCCGTAGTAGGGATAGTCGGTCAGTGCCGCAAGTTTATCGACAACCGATGCGCCGTGATCGGTATCGAGAAAATCGACGAGGAAGGCATTCGGCGTGAGCAGATATCGTGCACAAAGCGAATGTGCTTCGCTGACAAGGTGCTCGCATTCCGCCGGGGTAAAGAGCTGTTCGTCGTCCTGCTCGCCGAGGAGCATGCGAAGAAACGCCTGAACATTGGAGGGCATCACGACGACGTCGAGCACGCGCGAAAGCCGGAATCGCTCGGTCTCGGCCGGTTCCTGTGCATAGAGCCACGAAAGGACGCGTTGCGTCCTTGTGCTGGCTACTTCGTTGACGATTTCGGGTACGGTCATGGGTCGTTCTGCGACGCTACATAACTCGATTTTGAGCTAAAAGGATGCGCGAATCTCGGCTCGTGCTGTATGTGTCAAATGGCTGCCGGAGGCCGATGGTTCGGAGCGTCCATCATAGGAAACATTGACGATTACGCCACGCGATATCTCTTGATCCGCACCGAGCGACCACTGCCATGTGATACCTTGTGCCAATCCGTCAGAAACGCCGTACGGAAGGAATGTTGCATCGGCAGTATGGGCGATGAATTCGTTTCGTGAGAGTTCTGCCCGAAACGAAAGGGCTGTTGAAATTGCATAGCGAGCAGAGGCGCGGAGAATATCGATCGATGCAGGACGATCGGCCAGATATATTGCGTCTCTGATCGATGCGAACGAAGCAAAGAGCGAATAGCTCATGCATGCACCAAGCGGATCGAGCGATAAGCGAAGATCGCCCCAATACCTGCGCGATTGCTGCGGACGATTCGACGACAGCGAAGAGGTCGCGACATTTTCAACAACCTGTCCGCCATTCTCCTCCGAGGTAATCTCATCGGAGAGCCGAAGCCGTGAGCGGAGGCTCAGCTCGCGATGATACGATCGTTCGAGACCGGTCGTGTATTGCGATGCAATCCGTCGTTCGTTCCACCGCATGCGAAATGAGGCGCTCGGATTGTTGTCGAGTACATCGATGTCTTGCTGAAACTCTTGTATGCCATGGATGGTGGTCGAGTCGCGGAGAAAATGCGAGAGCCGATAGAGATAAATATCCGAGGTGGTGCGATCGGTGCTATTTTCATCGACGCGGATATACGATTCGAACGAAAGAGGTGAAAGCAACTGCAACGGATTCGACGCCGGAAGCTGCGAAGGCATGAACCGCAGACGATAACTCGAATGAAGATCGACGGTCGGCTCCAGTTGATCGCTCGGGATCGTAAGCAAAATATATGTTCCTTGATCGGCATATCGGGCAGGTTGGAATTCCTCTGCATCCTGCTTCCCATTCTTATTGAGATCTCCGAGGTACATATAGTTACCTTGTCCGGGCGGGACGGCGAAGAACAGGCGTTGCATGGCCGCAGTACGCAGCTCTGAGCCTTGATAGTCTGCTTCGACGGACACCGCACCATTCCCACTGCGGTACCGAGGGACAATGTGCAGCAGCAGACTGGAATTGTCACCACCATTGATTGCTTTCGACAGACTATCGAGAAATGTACGAGAGTGCATACCGAGATCAACCTTCGCCGAAAAACCGGAATGCGGCGTCAGCGAGGCCGAGAGGACGAATTCGGAGGCGTGTGAAATGTCCTGCAGCAATGCGTTGCGTACACTATCGTCTGTTCGATATGTGTACCGGGCACTCAAGGTACCGGTGCCGGTAAGCGATGCTGCAACACCACCGCCAATTTCGGAGAAACGAAAACTCTCAGGGAGAAGAGAATCATTTGAGAAAGAAGCGCCATCTGTGCTCTTTCGGACGGCGTGTGTGTATGATAATGTCGGCTGCAGAGAAACAAGCGAATCGGAAATGACTTTTGTCACTGCCGCCGCGAACGTACTCCATCGCGAATCGACGTTGAGCGACGAGTCGCTTGTTGGGGTCAACGAATATGCAAGCCGTAGATCGGGAAGAGGTAAATGTGTGCCGTCGAATGTCGCGCCGTATGAGTAATTGGTTGCCGAGTATGCATTGCTACCGAGCGAGTACGAACCTACATCCATAGAAAGAGCGAGGCGTGAAAGAGCCAGACGTATCCCGGCGGTCTGTTCGTGTTCGTCGCGACCGAGCTGCGCGGTGCCGAGCGAACCATTTTCGAGACCATACGCTCGCATCGATTCGACGTTGCGGATGCGATCGAACGGAGCGAACTCGGCGGCGGTGAATGCGTCACTTGCCCGCACGGATGCAACGATGGGGAACATACCGTGCGCGATCGTATCGTTGTAGTCCGCACGAAGACGATATGCATTCGCCGAGACTGCGCCGAGAGACGAAAATCGGTTCGCGTTGAGTGCGCTGATCGCCCCGTCTGCGTACAAACCGAGTCCGTCGAATGGCCGCAGTGTCAAGGTTGCACTCGCGAGTTGATGTAATTGGGGAAACGGAAGAAACACCAAGGTGTCGTAATCGCCGCGTCCGGGACCGACGTAGGAATACTGACCAACGCTTTCGCGTACGTACTGACCTTTCCCTTGCCCTGCGAATCCAAACGAAATATTATAGATCGAGTTGATGGTATCGAAGGGAGCATATCGGTAAAAGCGGCTGCTTGCACCTGCGATAACAGTATCGACGGGGGAGTAGTACCCGCGGGCCCGTCCATTGCTATCGCGAGCGGCGATCGTGACCCCGCTTTTCGATGCGTTCGAAGGATCGTTGCCGGCTGCGGAGAGAATACTCTTGTCCGAATCACTGAGCGATAGTTCGCGCGGATTGTTCGGGTCGTCGCCTTCACGCAGATAGCTTGTGGTGAAATTGATTCGATTGCCCAGGAACGACGTCGATTGCTTGGCAACAATAAGTTCGCGGCTATATTGTTCGGCGGTATATTCGAAATCGACGGTGATACGCGACGACGCGGTTACGATGCGCTTGGTTGTGAACTGGATCTGAGCGAGACCGTAGTCGATGACATAGTCGTTCTGCTCACCTCGGGTCATGAGCACACCATCGATATATACATGTTCGGTCCCCGCAATGACGATGATGGCTTGCTCGCCGTTCTTGCCTGTGAGTCTGTACGGCCCCTGTACACCGTCGAGACCCTGAAGACTGTTGGTGACGAACTGGCCTTTTGTCACAGAATATCCAGCTGCGACAGCCGTCGGGCCGATTTCGACGGCGGCCATTGCGCCGAGCACTTTGCGCGAGATTTGATCGAAGTATCCTGAGGACGGCAGCGAATCTTGGCGGATATTCGATAGTGCGAGCGGAAAGTCGCCAATAGTGGCACTGAACCGCTTTGGCGAGTGGAGTTCAATATAGATTCTGTCGATGTCACGAAGTGTCTGGGTGTTGCCTTCCGGTTGCAAGGGGGTAGATTCTTCGCTGAGCGCACCTTTGAATTCGAGGTCGTCACCGAGTGCGCCAGAAAAAGATAGATTGAAACTGTTATTGAACGTTGCGTCCTGGCTGGTACCGACTTGCACACCTCGGGTGATGCCTCCGGCCTTTGAAAATGTAAAGGGCTCGCTTGGCTGAGGAGACGGTGTCGAAGATGTTCGTGATCGGGTTACCGCGCTGTCGCGTATTGCATCGGCAGTATTTGTATCTGCGCTGAACAAGGTATACGATCGCTTGAGCGATGTTGCACAGAGATCGCAACTCACATCGAGCAGGTGTGTAGCAGAATGTTCGCCGGAAAGCGATGCGCCGAACAAGAGCGAACGAACGGATGGAGCGAGTACGATACCAGGTACGCCGTCAGAATCATCGATCGTGAAGTCAACCCCATTGCGTAGTGTCAGCGAATTGTCTACACGAAGTTGCAGCGACGAGAGTACGAAGAAGGAATCTGCGAGGACGACGACGGAGTCGGTGGCAGAGGTGAGGGTGAAGGTATGGGCGTATCGCTGCGCACACGAATCCTGCGGATGGTAACACAGCAGCGCGAGGAAGCACAATACGAGTAGGGTACTGCGACGTGGCACGCTTGTAGAACACGCAGGAGCCACCGGTTAATTGCGGCGACGAGGGTGATGGGAAGTCACTTTTGCATCCCTACGCGCGGGGTGGGCCCCTTCGATGACAATGACGAATTCGCCTTTGAAGGGGTGCGCCGCGAAATAATCGCAAATCTCGCCGATTGTCCCGCGCAGGATACGTTCGCCGGCCAGTGTCAGATCGAGCGCGACACATGCTCTGCGTTCGACAGGGAGCCCGTGTGCAAGATCGCTCAGTACTTGCTGAAGCCGGTACGGCGCTTCAAGTAGCACCAGTGTTTCGGTTCGGGTGCGAAGCTCGCGAACGGCGGTGGCACGACGATCTTTTTCGCGGGGCAAAAATCCGATGAAGGAGAATTGCCGAAGCGAGAATCCACTGACCACCAGCGCAGCCAATACGCTCGATGCACCGGGTACCGAGACGACGGGGATCTGTCGCGCAATACACTCGCTTACAAGCGCATCGCCGGGATCGGCAAGTAACGGGGTACCGCAATCACTGATAAGCGCAATGTTCTTGCCTGCTTCCAGCTCGGTGATAATATCCGTTTCTGCCGTGCCGGTGGTATGTTCGTTGAGGAAATGAAGGGGCTTGTCGATCTCGAGTCGTCGCAGGAGCGCACGCGCGGGTTTGGGCTCTTCGCAGGCAATGAGATCGCACGTTCGCAGGACGTCGATGGCGCGCAGCGTAATATCGCGCGGATCGCCGATCGGCGTGGAAACGATGAAGAGCGTACCGGCTTGACTCATTCGATGCCTTTGCCGGAAGCAACCGCCTGACGATATTCTCTGGCGAAGAGCATGATTACACCGGTCGTCGGTACGGCGATCAGCATCCCAAGAAAGCCGAGGAAATACGCAAAGACAAAGACAGACGCCAGAATCAGGATCGGCGGGATGCCGACACCTTTGCCGACGATGCGCGGACCGAGGAAGTAGGTTTCGAGCATGTGCATCCCAAGGATGATCGCTGCGCCGATTATAAGATTGCCGGCAGTGATTGGCATCGTGATAACGATCACGATCTCCACAATCACGACACTCGAGATAAGACCGATAAACGGAATCAGGTCGAGCAGCATGATCATCACACCGAGCAGCGATGCGTACGGGACGCCGGCAATCGTGAGCGCAATCCCCGAGAGTGTGCCGATAATAATTGCCACGATCGACTGACCGCGGATGTACCCATACAGCACCTTATCGATACCATCCATGAGCGCACTCCAATGTGGGCGGCGTTTGGCCGGGACAAAGCCAAGCAGGCTCGGGCCCAACTTATACCAGTCTTTCAGCAGATAGATTGACGCGATAGGGATCAGGATCAGATCAAGCGTACGCTGCAACACCGAAGGCAGAGCCGAGACGATCGAGAGCGCAATACTCGGAAGTGTCGCCGTGAAGTTCTTAAGGGCCGGGTAGAGTTCGTTATTAAGGAATTGCGTGACGTATTTCCCGGGAATGCCGAGCGAAACGAGGAAACGACGGATGCTCTCCTCGTCGAAGCGGATCTCGTTATTCTGGAAGAAGTCCGAAAGTGTCCGAAGCAGCGCCTCGGCTTCGTTGACAATGAGTGGGACGATCAGGTAACCGGCAAATCCGACGACACCCACCAGCAGTAGTACAATGATGATCGACAGCCATGTTCGCGATAGCTTCCACTTCCGGTGCAGCGTGGTCACCAACGGATTGAACAAATAGGCGATCACCATTGCAACGATGAAGGGCAGCAAGATGCTTGCAAGTGTCGATACGAGCCATAAGCCGAACAGTGTTGCGCTCGTCAGCAGGATCAATCTGGCTGCACGATATTCGCGCAACGGGTAGAGCAACAACAGGATCGTCAGGACAAGCAGGAACGGCTGAATACCGTTTGCGATCAAGTAGAAGAGTGTTGCAAGAGCGAGTGTGCCGGCCGCGATTGCAATTCCGTCGAAGCGGTTCGCATGCTCGCTTCTGCGTGCTTCCTCTTCGGGGGGCAGGGGTGGGGTGGTCCCCGAAACGATCAGGTTCTCCTGGTTCGGCACAGCGGGTTCAATCTACGTAATAGTACGTTCAAATATACGCCGTAACGGACGCAATGCTACGATGTTATGCATTGAGTGGAACGGTAGCGGGCGGCAACTTACTTGCCGGAGGCAGGTGTGCCGATGGCGTAGGTCGGCGTGCGCAGCACGTCGGAGAGGGGGCGGTGGAAGAGGCCGTAGTCATTCGCGTCGGCGAAGACGTTATTGACGACCTCGAGACGGACATGCGCCGTCCCACGATTGTTAAAGCCAAGCTTTGTTGCGGCCGCTTCAGAAACGTCGATGATGCGATGGCCGACGTACGGACCGCGGTCGGTAATCTCGACGATGCAGCTCGAGTCGTTGTCGAGATTGACGACCCGCACAAGCGTACCGAAGGGAAGCGTCCGATGGGCAGCCATGAGCGCATTCTTGTCGAACGCCTTACCGGAGGCAGTCTTACGGTTATGGAACCGGTGACCGTACCATGAAGCGGTCCCTTCCATTGCCGGGGCAGAGCGAACCTTGAATTTTTTGTGGTGGCTGCGATTCGCCTGGATGCGGCGCTCGCGGGGAGCTTTGTCTTTGCCTACAGTCTTTGCGACCGCTTGTGCCGCCGTTGCGCCGATCGAGACAATTGCGGTAAGCCAGAGGAACGTGGTTGCGAGCGCAACGCGAAGCGTGGCCTGTACGCGACGGCGAAGGCGCTCCTCAGCCGTGATCACAGCCTTGGGCAGGGCCATCACCACCTGAGTGGAGGTGTCAACGACCTCTTTGGAAATCCGCCGTATGTCGGTTACCGTATTCAAGTGACCCTTACTACGTTTCCCGTGCCGGAATAGTTTCAGTTGCGCTACATGCAATTCTCATGCCATATTATCAATTCCGGCACGTAATTTCTTACAAAACAGTAATTTATTTCACTACTCAAGATCGTCGTCCGATTGCTGCTCGTCGGAATACGCGCGTTCGACGATGCGACGGTCGAGCAGGAGGTCGTTGAAGTCATTGATCTTTTTTGACCGAGTTGGTTCGGGGTCAAATTCCGCATAACCGATTATTTCCTCATCACTTGAGAGGAGAACCGCAACCTTCCCATTATAGCCGATGATGGCGCTTTCGCCTCTGAAGGTTAGCTCTTCGTCGCCAGTCTCAGCCTGGAGAGTCTCCGAACCAGTGCGATCGGCAAATGCGACGATGACCTTGTTCTCGAACGCGCGGACCCGGAGCGTGTCGAGGAGCATCCCGGTCGTGGTCACGATATTCGACGGCATCGCAATAACCTCGGCTCCGGCCATCGCAAGTTGGAGTGTGACTTCGGGGAAGCGCCAGTCGTAACAGATCTGCATGCCTATCTTGATGCTGCGGTCTTCGCGAAGGGCGAGATCGAACACCGGGTAGCCCAGGTCGCCGTGCACGAAGACCATCTTTTCATAAGAGAAGAGATGAACCTTGCGATAGATACCGGCGATGTCGCCGAAGGCAGAGATGGCGACGGCACTATTAAAGACGTCCTCACCGTCGAGTTCGGCAAACCCGAGGACGACGGCTGTCTCGGTTTGGGCCGCGACTCTGGCGATGCGCTCGATCTCGGGTCCGTCGGGTTGAACGGCGAATGGCGTTGCATCTTCGGTCGAGGAGAATGCATATCCACAGAGCGCTAGTTCGGGAAAGACGAGGATGTCCGCGGTGCTTTCGCGAATGAAGCCGCAGATCCGCTCGATGTTCGCATCGATATCCTTATGGACCGGCGCGAACTGGACTACTCCGATGACGGGCAAGTGCCTCTCTTCTTCTTCTTCAATCATGGCGTTCTCGTTTGAGTCGTTTCATTGCGATCCGGACGTAGTCCGGGTTCATTTCGATACCGGTAAACATACGTCCGAGCCGCTTGGCAACGACCGATGTCGTCCCGGAGCCGCTAAAGAGGTCGAGCACGCGGTCACCGGGGTCGGATGAAGCTTCGATAATACGCTCGACAAGTGCTTCGGGCTTTTGGGTCGGGTGCTCGGTGTTCTCGGGCATCGACCAAAAGGGGACGGTAAGGTCTGTCCAGATATTCGACGGATGTGTGAGGCGTTCGCGCTCACCGTCTGGGGTCTCGTACCAATCTTTCGGTTTGCCGTTTTCGCGGTATGGCGCAATGACGCGTTTGCGAAGCTTGACCCGTTCTATATTAAAGGTATAGTGCTTTGGGTCTCGCACGGCGAACCAGATGTCCTCCATGTTCTGCTTCCAGTTATGTTTTGCGCCTCGGCCTTTCTCGCGCTTCCAGGTGATGCGGTTGAGAATGTGAAATCCGGCTGATTCGAGGACGTCCTGATAGAATCCGCTATGCACCCAATCGGTACAAATATAGATCGATGCATCCTTGCGCAGCACTGAGGGGAGCAGTGCGACCCATTCGGCAACCCATGCGCGGTATGCCGCCTCGGTCTGGCGGTCGCTGCGATTGCCGAAGTCTACGCCGTTATTGTAGGGCGGATCGGCAATGGCGAGTGGAAAATTCGCTCCTTCGAGCTGCTTCAGCGCCGGTACTGCGTCGCCGAGGAATATCTTGTTCTTAGTATTGGTGCGTGGATCTGTGAGCCGCGGAAGTGGTTTCGCCCTGTCGGCGGCCGTGAGCCTAAGTGTTTTATTGCGAGGTGAGGGCATCGTTTAGAAACCGAACGCGACGGAAAGCGTGATACTCGTATCCTTATAATTATACTGCTTGATCGTCGATTTGTACTTCGAGTACTGGACGGTCAACTCCGGCGTGAACGAATCGAACGCACCGAGGAGCCGGTCGTCGAAGACGAATAGGCGGGTGAGGTCGAGTGTTGCGATCGTGCCGTCATCGGTTCTCGCCGGGATATTGGCTTTGACATTTGTTCGGACTAATCCTTTCCCGTATTCGCGGCGCTCGAACGCGAGGTCGAACGTCGGGCTGATATCCCAGAATATCCGTGTCGTAGCGAAGGCCGAGTATCGTGTTAGCTCGTAGGAGTAGGGATCGTCCGACGCCTGGCCGCCGATCTGGCTGCGGCCGAGAATCGCATTGAAGAGATACGGATGCAGTTGTGACGAGCGAGTAAGAGCACTTGCAGCCCCGAGACTGAGTCGATCGCCAAGAAAGAACGCCGCACCGAGACCGATTGCGGTCATCGAGAAATTTGACGGTTCGGTATATTCACTGATGATCTTTCCGCGCGGTCCGGTCCGAACCGAATCGAACGGGTGCAGATAGTTTGCAAAACTCATCCCAAACTGCGCGCTGAGCACGACCACCGATCCAACGGACAGGTGTCCGTCGAGTCTGAACTTATTCTCGTTGTAGGTATAGAGCGTATCGTTTGGGTATTGGTGCGAACCAAAGCCGTATGTTGCGCCAACACCGAAATGCTCGGATGCGTAATACGAAATACGCGGCTCGAAGGTGAACTGGGTGTAGGAAAACGCCTTGTACTTCGTCGAGTTTGTCTGTTGTTCGTACACGGCTGGAATCGACAATAGCGTCGCAAGTGTCGTGCTTGTTTTTGTGGGCGCATCTTCGCGGATGCTCAGATCCTGCGAAGAACTTTCCGACAAGTCAGTGATCGCATCGACGAGCGTAATCACCGGGGCATTTTCCGTCGCTACAGCGTCCGACGGTCTGAGCTTTGCGACGATCGGCGCTGGCAGAGCCTTTTGCAGTGTATCGATCGGTGCGGAAGCAAGCGGTGTGAGGTCATTGACGGCACTTGCTCGCTCCATCAAGCCCCGAGAGGCGACCAAGACCCGACGGATACTGTCGCTGACCACCGGCCCGACAGACAGCTTGGCAAGAAGGCCGAGCTCCATACCAATCTCTTCATTGAGGACTTGCTGGACGCTGGATGTAAACTCGCCGGAGCGGAGCACTTCAGCGACAGCGGCTACCGATTCCGATAACGAGTCTTTGAGCGAGTATGCTGCATCCGACGAATCGTCGCTCATTCCTACAGCATCGATATCAAGCGAATCGAGTCGAGTGCTCAACTGCTCGAATGCGATTGCAAGTCCTTCGATCGAGTCTTTTGCCGATTCGGGAGCAGGGGGCGCCAATTCCTTTACAGCCTGCGTCGTGTTGACAACGGGAGGCGTGGTTGTCCTGGGTGGGACAGGGAGTGGTTTCGGAGTGTCTTCGTCGAGGTAGAATGCAGCAGTGATGCCGAGGTCGTACTTGAAATAGGAATTGTTGCTTGAAACCGAAGAGTAGTACGGGTTCGTCGCGGCTTCGAATGTCAGGCTATTGATGCGCGAGAGCGCAAGTTTGTATTGCAGATCGACCGAAGGCAGAAACGGGCGGTCAGGTGCGGTGGTGTCGGTGCCGGCGGCGTTCGAAGACGAATTTACGCCGATGCCGACATTGCCGCTAAACTGCGCCCGGGCTGCTACTGCAACGACAAGCAGCAATGCGACGAATGTTCCCGTGTGTAGAACAGATCGGGGTACGAATGAACGTGAGAAGAGTCTCACGATCTTGGGGCGTTCACTGCGGTCCGTGTACAAGATGAGTATAGAGTGCCGAATACCTCGGATCGGCGCCGAGCGAGAGCAGCAGATAGCACAGCCACATTGTAATACCGACCGAACTCGGTACGGAAAAATTATCGTCGAGCTTCAGACGTACGCTCATCGCCTCGACGAGTGTCCCGACCAGCACGCCGACGAAGCCAATGCCGTATTCAATGGGCAGCCCAAGCACCTTCGGAGCGAGGGCGACGACGATCATCGCACTCACGAGAAATGCGGTCGAACCCTCGACCGATTTATCGAAGAATCGGTGGCGCCCAAACCGCCTGCCGATGAGCGCACTCGTCGCATCCGAGACGATTAGCGTCGCGAACGAGGTGATCGCGATCACCTTCGGAAACAGTACGACACAGAACACAGCGCTGATCAGGACATACGTTCCGCCGGAAAGTAGCTTCTTACGAGAATCTGTTTCGTGGGGACGAAGAATCTTGCCGAAGACCATCTGGAACATCTTATCCACGACAGGGACGTAATGACGTCCGTAGTCGATCACGAACGCAAGGATCGTCAACGGCAGCAAAATCCACAGTAGTGTGGACTCCGGCACGAATGCGTAAAAAATCACGATGGCGAGCGACGACAAATGAATGGACTTGCGCACAAGTTCATTCGACATCGAGATCTGTCGCTCACGCGGGGTCACAGGGGTTGTTGCGATTTCCATAGAAACGAACTGCGCAAAAATACGAGGATTTGTACGCATGGGGCGGATATTGTAACAACCCGAGTGCCTGCCGAGTAGCGATTGCGACGGAATGGCACCTGCCGCACTTGCTGTTATAGGTCCGATTCATCAAGAACCACATCGCGTGAACGGCTTTCGATCAGTGTATTCTATTATCATCGCGGCGCTCTTCCTCCTGCAAGTGCCGGCTCGCGGGCAGAGTGTACAATGGGCATCGAGCGTCATCTCGTTTTCATCGCAGCTTGGCGACAAGGAATACTCTGCCAAGCAGGTCCTCGGGAAGCCGAACAAATGTCCAGCTTCGGGCGACAGTCCGTGCGCATGGGTCGGAAAGAACGACGGCCTCAGAGGCGGAGGCGAGGAACGTATAAAAGTCGGCTATACAACGCCGATGCGGATCCAGCAGGTCGCGATCGCCGAGAATAGCGGGCCGGGCGCTGTGCAGCAAGTGATCCTCTACGACCACGAAGATAAGCCGCACCGGGTATTTTACGGCGAGCCGGGGTCGGTCGCTGTTGCTTCGCGTGTCATGAATGTCTTTTTCAAGCAGACGACCTACAAAGTATCGGCCGTCGAGCTTGTATTGCAATGCGGGAAGGTGCCGGGATACAATGAGATCGATGCGATCGGGATCTCGGACAGCAAAGATCCAGTCAAAGCGACGATCAATATTGCCCCCGATTCCAAGGTAGCCGGTTCGAAAGAGAATCTTGGGTACGGGGTAAATTCTCCCTACGACGAGGTGTTCCCGGTCATCTCGCCCGATGGACACACGCTCTACTTCGATAGAAAAGATCACCCCGGCAACTACGGGTATTCCGATAATATTTGGTATTCCACTCTCCAGTCGAATGGGCAATGGGGACAAGCGATCAATCCCGGCCCACCGCTCAATAGCGGTCGTGGCAGTTACCTCGCTTCCATTACTCCGGACGGTACGATGGCGCTGCTCGGCGGTGCGTATCCGAAAACGAAAGGAAGCTACGAAGTTGAGGCCGGCATCTGGACATCCACGCGGACCAAGAACGGCTGGGCGGCACCGGTCAAGCTACAGATAGACAGTTTTTACACCCGGCATCGCTTCATGGAATTCTGTCTGGCCAACGATGGAAAGACGATCCTCGCGAGCTTGCAGCGATCCGATTCATACGGTGTTCGAGATATCTACGTGTGTTTCCGTCGTGACAACGGCACCTGGACCGCACCGAAGAACCTTGGCCCCATCGTGAACTCGGCCGCTGATGAAGGGATGCCGTTTCTCGCTTCCGATGGAAAGACGCTCTACTTTTCGAGCGATGGCTTCGCGGGCTACGGATTAGTGGATATGTACCTCACCCGTCGCCTCGACGACACATGGGAACACTGGAGCGAACCGCAGAATCTCGGTCCCGATTTCAATACTCCGGATTGGGATGCATACTACACGGTCCCGGCATCGGGTGACTACGCCTATTTCGTCTCGAACAAAGGGGCGGTTGGCGCGCTCGATATTTTTCGGGCTAAGCTTCCGCCGTCACTGAAGCCGAACCCGGTTGTGCTCGTGAGCGGGAAGGTGTATGACGAGAAGTCCGGCAAGCCGCTCCAGGCGGAGATCCGCTACGAAATCTTACCCGGTGGGAAGGATGCGGGCATTGCACATACGAACCCGACCGACGGAAGCTATAAGATCGTGCTTCCGGCCGGGAAGATGTACGGCTTTCGTGCGGAAGTGAAAGGATATATTCCGGTCGATGAAAATTTGGATGTGAAGAAAGTCAAGGAGTACGAGGAGATTACGCGTGACCTGAAACTCGTGCCGTTCGAAACGGGACAAACCGTTCGCCTCAATAACATCTTCTTTGATTTCAACAAGAGTGTGCTGCACGAAGAATCATACGCCGAACTCGACCGCCTGGTGGAGATGATCAAATCGAACCCTGCCATGCACATCGAGATCGCCGGACACACCGATAATGTCGGTTCGCCAGCGAAGAACCTCCGCCTGAGCGAAGACCGCGCGAATGCTGTCAAGACATACCTCGTAAAGAAAGGGATCGACACCAAGAAGTTAAAGGTCGTCGGCTACGGCAGCAGCAAACCCATCGCCAAGAACGATACGGAAGACGGACGCCAGCAGAACAGGCGAGTGGAGTTTACAATCCTGAAGTAACCTAGCAACTCCGGCTTGTTGCCATTATAATTCGAGATGGAGGTGTCTATTCACCCAATACACCACCTCGCTCTCATCGCGCACCTACCATATAAATAGAAGGATTTACACAGGAGCTTTTGGGAATAGGGATAAACGAAAAACCCCGGATGACAGAAGCCATCCGGGGTTTTGAATAGTAAGATTGCGTGCTTACTTGAGATCGACCTTTGCGCCGGCTTCCTCAAGCTTCTTCTTGAGAGCCTCGGCATCAGCCTTCGAGACTGCTTCCTTCACAGTCTTCGGTGCGCCATCGACCAGATCCTTAGCTTCCTTGAGGCCAAGACCCGTCGCTTCGCGGACGGCTTTGATGACGTTGATCTTCTGTGCGCCTGCATCAGCAAGAACGACGTCGAATTCGGTCTTCTCTTCGGCTGCTGCCGGTGCAGCACCGCCTGCGGCAGGCATCATGCCTCCCATCATCACCGGTGCGGCTGCAGTCACGCCGAACTTCTCCTCGAGCGCCTTCTTGAGCTCGGCGGCTTCGCCAAGCGTCAGGCTCGAGATTGTTTCAACGATTGCATTGATATCTGCCATGATTCTGCTCCTCGGTTATAAAACGTGAATAGATTTGAAGCTATACGTGAGTGCGTAAACTTGTTAGGCTCCTGCTTCGGCCTTTTTCTTCTCGATCGCGTCGACGACATAGACGAGGTCGCGCTGCAACGCGCCAAGCACGCCGACGATCCCGGAGATGGGGGAGTGCAGGCTGCCGACGATGCTGGCCATGATCTCTTTCTTGGTCGGCATCGAAGCGAGCGTCTTCAGCTGCTTGCCGTCGTACATCGAGCCGTCGAGCCACGCTGCCTTGAACTGGAGCTTCTCGACCTTCTCGGTAAACTCTTTGAGGACGCGAGCCGGAGCAGCGGGATCTTCAAAACCGAATGCGAGGCCGGTCTGGCCTTCAAGAGCGGTATTGATCTGGTCGTTCGAGATGCCTTTAGCATCGAGCGCACGCTTGATCAGCGTATTCTTTGCGACCTTATACTTCGCGCCGGCCTTACGGAACTCGTTACGGAGCTCGGTTGCCTGAGCGACGGTGAGTCCTTTATAGTCGGTAAAGTAGATGCTCGAAGCTGATTCGAGAATCTCACTGAGTTCGGCTACGGCCTGTGCCTTTTCTTCGCGCGTCATTGCTGCGTCGGGTTTGCGTATCCTGAAAAATCGGTTATTTTCTCCCTCATCCTTTTTGAGGGAGCCACTGTAAACTGTTGGTATGGTTGAAAAGTTCAAGAATCGTACCGAAAAATGTGCATATGCAACCTGCGGGGTGGGGATGCGTAGGCCACTGGGGAAGCCCGAGGTTCGGAAACTTTCCCCCGTACCTCGGCATTCTATATTATACGAAGTTTTTTACTCATTTTATTATTGGAGAGATTGTATGCGTAAAGTATTGATGCTCATTGCGTTGGGCTCGTTCATGGCAACCGCGGTTACTTCCTATGCCTGCGACGGCGACAAGGCGTGTGCCATGAAGGGCAAGAAGGCCAGCAGCTCCTGTTGTGCAGCAAAGGGGACGAAAGCGGCGGCCACCAAGGCGGACCCGAATTGTAAGGTCAAGAATGGCAAGGACTGCAGCAAGGACCCGAACTGCGTCAAGGAAATGGCCGGAAAGAAGTCAACGAAGAATTGCTGCGCGAAGGACGCCAACAAGAAGTCCTAAGTCAGGATCGTATACCCTGAAAAAGCACGAGGCGCCGCAATATGCAGGCGCCTCGTCTGTTTTTAGAAGGTTCGTACAGCGTGGCTATGGTCGTGTGACGGTCATCGTATATACTTCATTGTAGTTGACATCGCGAGCGTGGATGTAGGCCACGCGATCTGCCGCGGGTGAAAGTGCCACAAGACTCAGCACATCGCGGGTCAATTGTTTCTCAACTCCGGTATGCAGATTCCGGGCATACATCGCAAGCGTCTTGGTCGAGTCGGAATTCAGATCGTAATGATTATACACGAGCAGTCCTTCGTCAGCCGAGATATCGAAACTTTCGACGTCGATCGGCACGACGGTAGCCCGGGCCATCGTATTAAGATCGACCTTGTCAACGGAGTAATCGGTCGTCTTTCCGGACTGGTTTCGAAGATAGAGGGCATTGGTACTCGCAACATACACGGCATTATGAAAGGCAGTGGATGCTCCGCCGAGTGTCGTCCGAAGCGTTCCGGTCGTATCGTAGATGACAACCTGAGAGCCTGCACTATCGCGAAGCGTCAACGCGAATTGCCCGTTGCCAAGCCAAAGACCCGGCTGCTGCTGAAGGTTCGAGACGTCGAAGCTGGTCACCGTCCGTGTTGCGGCTGAGCCGGTCTGCAGATCGACGACGACGACGGTTCGGATCGTTCGGTTCGACGGCGATATTGAGCCGATAGCGTAGTGTAGATCCGGCGAAACAGCATAGAGATGAAACTGGAGATACCGTTTGGTGTAGGCGTTTGTGCTTGGGTTAATCGTATAGAGGTCTCCACCGAGCTGCGTTGCGACAAGCGAATTATCCGGCGTCGTAAAGACGGAATACGAGACGTCGGGCACCGCGGACTGATCGCAAGAAATTGTTTTATTAAGCGAACCGTCGGAATTGAACCGTGCCAGATTATATGCGGCGGTCGGTCCGGTTTGGTACTGCGTCAGGGTGTACTTCTGGATCAAACCGTAGATTGCCCCGCCATCGTGTTGCCAGCGCAGCTCGACGATATCTTGCACATCGACGGTCGACGAGATATTGTCGCAGCCGCTCAGAAGCGCAGCGAATACAGCGATGACGGCAACGAGCCGGAACGGAAATGGATGAGTCTTACGCACGATTCTATTATATGACACGTTGAGCGAACGGAAGTTTCGAACGAAGGATGAACATCGTACGACGAAGTTCTGTTAACAGGAGCTTCCATAATAACGAGACTGGACGCATGCACGCCATTATTCCTGTTGCTGGGGTAGGGTCGAGACTTCGACCGCATACCTATACGCTTCCGAAGGTTCTCCTGAACGTTGCCGGAAAGCCGATCCTCGGCCACATCCTCGACCGATTACATTCCGACGGTGTTACCAGCGCGACGATCGTTGTCGGCTACATGGGCGATCTCGTCGAGCAATATGTCCGCGATCATTTCCCGGAGTTGACGGTCAACTTCGTGACGCAGGAAGAGTTACTCGGCTTGGGGCACTCGATCTGGGTGGCTCGCGAATTCATCCCGGTCGATGGCAGTCCGCTGTTCATTATTCTCGGCGATACGATTTTCGATGTCGACCTCAAGAGTGTCTTTACATCGAATGCTAGTGCGCTGGGGGTGAAGGTTGTCGATGATCCACGCCGGTTCGGTGTGGCAGAACTTTCATCGGGATACATTTCGAAGCTGGTCGAAAAGCCGGATAATCCGAAAACGAATCTTGCAGTCGTCGGGCTGTATTTTATCAAGAACCCGCTACTCCTGCGCCAAACGCTTGACGAGATCGTCTCGGGCGATCGTCGTACGAAAGGCGAGTATCAGTTGACGGACGCGCTGCAACTGATGATCGATCGCGGAGAAAAGTTTTCGACCTTTACCGTCGACGGATGGTTCGACTGCGGAAAGCCTGAAACGTTGCTCAGCACAAACCGTCACTTGCTCCAGAAGAATCTGACGACACGCGATGTTCCGGGCTCGGTGATTATCCCGCCGGTGTATATCGCACCGAATGCGGAGATCACGAATTCGATCGTCGGCCCGTATGCGACAATCGGGCTCGGTGCCAGCGTCACAGATTCAATCGTACGCAACTCGATCATTGGTGACGATTCTCGAGTAGCAGGTGTTCTTCTCGACAACTCGATCGTCGGCAACAATGCCGATGTCAAGGGAGGATTCAAGCGTATCAACGCCGGCGATTCTTCCGAGATAGATTTTCAATGACGATCGTCGCAGCCTCGCACAATGCTGCGCGCTCATTTCTGAACAAATACTAAGGCAATACGATATGGCATACCTGTTCACGTCCGAGTCGGTTTCCGAAGGACATCCGGATAAAGTTGCAGATCAAATCTCCGATGCGATCCTCGATGCGTTGCTTGCGCAGGATCCGAATTCACGTGTCGCATGTGAAACCTTCGTGACAACCGGTCTTGCTGTCATCGGCGGCGAAGTGACGACGAGCGCGTATGTCAATATTCAAGAGGTCGCGCGTGAGGTCATCAATCGGATCGGATATACGAAGGCAGAGTATATGTTCGACGGGAATTCCTGCGGTGTCTTGAATGCAATTCATTCGCAATCTGCCGACATCGCAATGGGCGTCGATACCGGCGGAGCGGGCGATCAGGGTATGATGTTCGGGTATGCGACGAACGAGACACCCGAGTTTATGCCGGCGACGCTCGTCTATTCACATAAGTTGGTGAAAGTCCTTGCAGACATTCGACGCAACGAAGCGGCATTGATGCCGTACCTGCGTCCGGATGCGAAGTCGCAGGTCACGATCGAATACGATGGCCGTCAGATCAAACGCGTTCATACGATCGTCGTTTCAACCCAACATGACCCCGAAGTGACGCAGGAACAGATTCGTAAGGATGTCATCGCGCATGTGATCCCGCGAGTGATCCCCAAAGAGTTGATGGATGCCGATACGATCATCCACGTGAACCCGACGGGTCGGTTCGAGATCGGCGGGCCGCACGGCGATACCGGTTTGACCGGTCGAAAGATTATCGTTGATACCTACGGCGGTAAGGCTCCACACGGCGGCGGTGCATTTAGCGGCAAAGATCCGTCGAAGGTGGACCGCTCTGCTGCGTATGCCGCTCGCCACGTTGCTAAGAATATCGTTGGTGCCGGATTGGCGGAAGAATGCACGGTTCAGCTTGCCTACGCGATCGGCGTTGCTCAGCCGGTGTCGGTGTTTGTCACGACCCATGGCACGGGCAAGATCGGCGATGAAGAATTGTCCGACATCATCATGAAGAATGTCGATCTCACGCCGCGCGGTATCATTACCCGTTTGGATCTTCGCCGTCCGATCTACCAGGCAACCGCTGCCTATGGGCATTTCGGTCGTGACGAGTTCTCGTGGGAGAAGCTCGATCTCGTCAAGATGCTCAAAGCAGAAGCCGAGAAGGTTGCCGTCGCCGCGTAAGTGCCGGACTGAACGAACTATGTTCGTTCGTTGATTATAGAATGGAGCGATCTACGATAGTGGATCGCTCCATTTGTATATATGGCTTTCGATGTCGTCGGTATTGGGGAGGCGCTGATCGAGTTCGCAGAGGTCGAACCGAACCGCTACGTGCAGTCCTTCGCCGGCGATATCGTGAACTCATTATATTATGCCACGCGCCTCGGTCTACACACCTCCTTCTATTCTACCATCGGAGGCGACACGTTCAGTACTGACCTCCTGAAGTTCTTCGATCAATGTGGTATCGACCGCTCTTCGCTCAAACGGAGCACGAAGAATAACGGTCTCTACATCATCCGCACCGATAGCAATGGCGAGCCGTCATATACCTTTTTTCGTGACGATTCTGCGGCCCGTACTATGTTCGACTCGGTATCGGACGATGAATTCGAGCATGCCGTTAACGATGCGAGGGTATTGTTGTTCTCGGCAATCGGACTCGGAGCGTCGAGTAACCGCGAACGCTTCATCGACCTGATCGTGCGGCGCCCGACAAACCAACTCGTATTTTTCGATACGAATGTTCGGCGAACGCAATGGAATGATATGGGTGCGTTGCGGTCGTACGTCAAAATGCTTGCCCCACGGATCGATATACTTTCCACGTCGAGATCTGATGATGAAGCAATGTTCGGTTCGCGATCGGCGGACGAGGCGTTGCAGTATTATCGTCAGTTGGGAATTCAGCGAATCATCCTTCGGCAAGGGAGCGATCCGGTCGAAACGCTCTTTGACACCACCCGGCAAACGTTCGTCGTGCCGTCAGCGCCACGCGTGATCGACACGACCGGCGCAGGCGATGCATTCAACGCGGCGTTTATCGCTGCGTTCTTGAAAACACGGGACACTGCAGCCGCCGTCCGGATAGGGATAAAGGCGGCAATACAAGTGATCGGATTTCGTGGTGGAATCGTCCCGCAATTCGATCCAGTACTCGTAACTTCTACCGTATGAGCATTCATCTTATCGGCAATGCACATCTCGACCCTGCCTGGATGTGGCGCTGGGACGAGGGATTTGCTGCATTTGCAGCAACCTGCCGCTCGGCGCTTGATCGTATCTCGGAATCGGATGAGTTGATCTTTACAGTATCGAGTGCCGCTTGTTTTGATTTTATTGAACGCACCGATCCGCAGTTATTTGAGCGTATACGAGACGTGGTGCGAGCCGGGCGATGGTCTCTTCAGGGAGGCTGGTGGGTAGAGCCCGACTGCAATCTGCCGAGCGGTGAATCATTCATCCGACAAGGCCTTCATGGGCAATCGTATTTCGAATCGCGATTCGGGGTTCGATGCGATACGGGGTACTGCATCGATTCGTTCGGTCATAATGCAAACCTCCCTGTGCTATTGTGTGCATGCGGGATGCAACAGTACGTGTTCATGCGACCAGAAGAACGCGAGATGCATCTTCCCGGTGCGCTGATCGAATGGAGTTCGATGTCCGGCGATCGTGTGCTTGCATATCGGTTGCCGTTGCATTACTCGAACTTCGAATTCTCAACTCGCCGAAAGTTAGAATTGCTCTCAAGCGATCCGTCGTATGATGCGTCCAAGACGTGGATGATTTTTTTCGGTGTCGGCAACCACGGAGGAGGTCCGACGAAGGCAGAGATTGCGGATATTCGTTCGATGATGCAAGAGAGGGAGGATCTCACATTTAGCGATCCATCGAGATTTTTTCAAGTAGTACGGAATCAGCGGCAGACAGTACCGTCATTCACTGGCGAGTTCTATCCCCATGCCATCGGTGCATACAGTGCAAATGCACGGATCAAGCGATTGAACAGAGAAGCAGAAACCGGCTTGGTTCGTGCTGAAGTATTGTCGGTACTCGGTGAAATCTCCACCGGTCACTTCGCCGATTGGCAGGCGTTGCGTTCGGCATGGGATCAAACCCTCCTCAATCAATTCCACGATACCCTCGGCGGAGTGTCGACAAGGGAAGTAATGCACGATGTCGAGCTTGCATACAGTGAAGCGATCTCCGTTGCAGCAAGACAGGAACGCATCGCAGTAGCCCGGATTGCTTCTACGATCGATACTACCGGTGCGATTGAATCGTTGATCGTTTTTAACCCTACAAACTCTATCAATCATCGTGTTGTAGAGTTCGAGCTGTGGCACCCTGAAGCAAGTGAACGGGGTGAACGCCTGGAACACATTTCGCTCCGCGATAGCAATGGTCAAGTACATCCTACTCAGATCGTCGAAGCCAGCGGCAAGATCGGCGGAGACCGTGTTCGCGCTGTGGCTATGGTGGATGTTCCTTCGCTTGGTTGGTCCACGTTCGACATTCTCCGACATTCGGCCAGCCAACCAACTTCTTCGCCTCTGATTGTTTCCGAAGCCGGCTTATCAAATGGTCTCGTTTCGTTCTCGCTCAACGAAGGTGCCAGTGCCGACTGGGTGTATCGAAGTCCGACTGTGCACCGAGACGAGAGCGATACGTGGGGACATGGCATTACTGGGTTTGGAAACCCGATCGGCGAATTCACGATCAAATCAGTCAAACTGATCGAATCCGGACCGCTTCGGTCGATGCTACGGATCGAGAGTCGGTATTCTTTATCGACCCTCATTGAAGAGATTATAGTCTACGCCGAGGAATTAGTAATCGAGCATCGGATCCGACTCAATTGGCAGGAACAGGGAACAGTCTGCAAGTTGCATTACCCATTGCCTGCCGATACTACCCTCGGTACATGGTCTATTCCGTACGGCGTCATCGACCGCCAATTCGGCGAGCAGGAATATCCATTTGGAGGCTGGTTCTTCGCACGCGGGGGGAGTAAAGGGATTGGGGTTATCGCTCCGACCAAAACAAGCGCGAGTTGCGACGGTACCTCCTTGGGGCTGACGATTGCTCGTTCGGCTCTGGCAGCTCACCATGTACCACCCCATGTGCTCGGGGAAAATGAGACTCTCCATTACCTCGATCAAGGTGAGCAGGTGTTTACAAACTATGTTGTATTGGGCAAGCCCACTTGGCAAGACGCAAGGATGCCCCATCGATACGACCAGCTCTCGAAGGGTACTCCGCATGTGATCGAAGGGGAGCATCCAGGGCGACTGAGCAGGACAGTCTCGGTATTTGAAATTCACTCCGACGGTCTACTTACGACCTTGAAACGTCCGCATGTAAAATCCGAACCAAAGGAGTTAATTGCAAGAATTATCGAATCTTATGGTAATGCTAATTGCATGCTGGGCCTTCGCAATGCGCAAGGCCAATTAGAGAACATCGAGCTAACGCCATGGGAGATTGCAACAATACTTATACAGAGTTCAGGTATCCGCAAGACTTCAGCACTTGAAGACTAACTGCCCACAAGAGAATTCAGCAAACGTGCTTGTAACTTTAGAATATGCCCGGCGTTTCTAATCTGGAGGCACTGAGCGCATCGTATATGAGCGAAAAAGCGCAGGATATCAAAATCGCCCTTTCGGACGAGGACTTATGGGCCGCTTTTACCGAAGGCGAGGAGTCTGCCTATACGCTCCTGTACTATCGCCATGCCGATCGGTTGTATTCGTACCTGAAGATGCTCTTGAGCTCGCCCAAGTTTCGTTCAAGCGCAGACGATATCTATCAGGAAACGTGGGTTCGGGTATTTCAGGGGCGAGGGAAGTTCACGAGTACCGGGACTGGCTCGTTCGCAGGATGGTTGTTCCGGATTGCGCATAATTTGTCAGTGAGCCTGATGCGCCGGCCGCATACAGTGACAAACTTCAACGAGCTGCCGGAAGATTCGAAGGCATTGCGTACGGCATCGGTTCCGGCCTACGACCCGCTGAGCGATAACCGGAGCGTCGATGAGGTGCTGGCGATTTTGCATCGGGTGGTCGACGAGCTGCCGATGCCGTTCAAAGAAGTGTATCTCCTTTCGGAGTTCGAGCATTTGAGCATCGAACAGGTCGCCGAGGCAATCGGCATCACGAAAGGGAATGCGAAGGTCCGTTTATATCGTGCTCGCCAAGTAGTTCGCGAGCGAGTACTATCCGAGTTGGGGGAGGAGTTTGACGAAGCCCGCTCGGACATAGAATTATAGAAAGAGCACTGTCTATGAGTACGATCAGTAGCATGGAAGAGCAAATACTGGAATTCCTCGACGGAAACATGGCACCGCATGAGGAAGAGGAGTTGCTGCACCGTCTTGCGGTGTCGCCGGAGCGGCGTGCATTGCTGCGCCAGCACTTGCAAGTCCGAGAGATGGTCGGCAATCTTGCCAAGAAGCAGCGCTTGGCTGTCCCCGTAGCGCTTACAGCCGGTGTATTCAAGGCTGTTTCAGATTTGGGGTACACGGGTCCTACACCGATGCCGAACGCCGCCCAAACACAGCCGGAAGTGGTCCCGGTCGCAGCATCGACATCGCGTATGTTTTTCTCGATGCGCGGACGCACGATCGCGAGCATTGCTGTTGCATGTTTGCTTGCCGGCAGTGCGATCACGTATTATCTCATTGGGGC
The DNA here is from genome assembly GCA_018266755.1 of Bacteroidota bacterium. Classification (NCBI taxonomy): domain Bacteria; kingdom Pseudomonadati; phylum Bacteroidota; species Bacteroidota bacterium. The sequence continues at coordinate 152,629 of JAFDZW010000006.1, read as the reverse complement.
GAATACAACGTCCGGTGCGCTTGATCGCGCGCCGCAGGTTGCCACGCTCTCTTCGTCCGGTGTAGCTTCTGTGACGACAAATGCCCCCGCAGGGGCCGCAGTTGCACTTCCTACTACAGGTTCAAATTCCGGCACGGTTTCTGCTCTTGGTTCGGGCTCTGCTCACATGAACTCGGTGGGGCGGCCTGCCAAGTTAGCCAAAATGTCTCATGCTTCGGGCACTTCTATTATAGAAAACCAAGAAGCGGTGTCAACTCCAGTCGTGGTTGCCGACAAACCGGCAAGCAATGTGCCGACGAATCCTGCAGTCAATACCGCAGTTCGCTCGCCGGAACAGACAAGCATAACGCCACCTGGTGTGCCTTCACAGCCGTCGAACGATATCCGAGACCCCGAGACATCACAGCGTAAACCCAATCCGTTGGATGGGAAAACACTTACCGGAGGGAATGCGGAAACGCTGCGTCCGTTCCAATTCTCCGTTCGCACCGGCGGCGGCAAATGGCCCGGGAGCGAACAGGGATTTACGGGTTCGCTCGCAGAGGTACGCGGGAGTTATTTCTTGACGAATTGGCTGAGTGTGACCGGCACTCTCGGTCTGTTCACCCCTTCCGAAACCGGCGTCGATAGCGTCGGGTTGGAAGCGGACGGTTCGATCGACCTCGGGATGAAACCCCATTTACAGTACCGGACGATTGCCGGTATCGAGCTTGGCACCCACTTCTCCGTGCTCTCGATGCCGATCGATCTGTCGTTCGGAGGAGCAACGGATTTTAGCGGGATGCTAATGCCGCGTGCGTCGCTCTTTACGTCGGTCGATCTGCAGGAGAATCTCCTGCTGCGTGTCGGCGTCGAAGGAATGGGGTATTCGAATAATAAGATCAACGGGGCGCTTTTGGCAGCGCAAGCAAAGTATGCGAAAATGCACTCATTGTTGATCGGGACGGTGAAACCCTCCGAGATCGACGGCTTTATCGGGCCTTCGATCGAATTATCCTGGAGATTCTGACACGCTTGATGAACCTCCGAAATATTCTCATTGCGGTGCTCATTGCATCGAGCCTCGGTTCGTGTGTTCCAAGCCCGAACTCAAGTGAGGATGCTTTCCCGCAGTTCACACTCTTGAGCACCTTCTATGCCCCGAGAGATACGGCGACTGTATATGTCTGGCATGACTCATCAGTCGCTCTATTGACCTCGAGCACAATATTCCATCGCTATCTTGGCGAGCGTGCATCGAATTTTGCGGCCCCCTACACCCATGCTGCTCACTATGAAATTACCGACAGCGCAACGGGGAGCGTGACTTCTACGGATGCGATCGTGACGGACACCGTCGTGATCGAATCGTTGCAACTCAACGGATCGGTCAATGCCGTGGCGCGCCTGAGCGGGCTTCTGTCGGTTGGCACGAAATGGGTGGCGTGTGCGCAATTGACGACGTCAAATGCTTCGGTTGTGACCGTTAGTGCGACTGTCGATAATTATTTCTCCTCGACATCGGTGGGCGCAAAGAGCTATTCGAATGTCTATCATGTGACGTATCAGGTCACCGATGTTGTGGGGCCCGGAGTCCCGGTAGAACCGGAGTATCAAAACGGGGCTACTCTCGGCGTATATTATGCGAAATCGGTCGGTCCGACATATATGGTCTGGAAGGATGCATCGGGAAGGACGTTGCGCATCGCACAGCTTGCAGAAACTAGGCCACGCTGATCTGAGTTGTGGCATTTGCCATGTTCTATTCAACCGATTCTTTGATGATCCGTCTTCGCGGTATTCGCGAAGGCGAACACCCGCTCGATATTACCGTCGATCCGGCGACGCTCGGGGTTGAAGATGCAATCCGACCGATCTCGGTGGTCGGCTCGCTTCTTGCCTCGGATTCCTACGTGTTTCGCCTCACGGTCTCGACGACGCTCCGACATACCTGTGATCGCTGCGCCGACGAGTTCGATGCATCCTATGTTGTTCCACTCACCGTCACATACACACCCGCAGAAGAGGGGATAGAGCTCGAAGATACCGGGTATGTTCATTCGTTTGATCCGCAAATGCTCTTTGAGGTCGATCTGACCGAGGATGTACACGATGCCCTTCTGCTTGCCGTGCCGATGAAAAAACTCTGTTCGCCGGACTGCAAAGGGCTCACGCAGGAATCGGCACCAGCTCCGTCGGTCGATGAGCGGTTTTCCGCGCTCGGAGCCCTTTACGAGCGGCTTCGCAGCGAAGAAAAACCAGGGTAACTCGTCTCGGTCGCCCCTAAACTTGTTTCCAAGCGCTACTGTTAACGATAACCGCATTCGCTTCGGGCATCGGAATTTGCACCAACGCACGCGAACCCTTGCGCTCGGCCGAACGTAGTTTCCGGCAGGGGAATCGCTATCACACGTACGCATTCTGACTTTCGACGCTTCATGAGAGATCTTCGAAGACATTATAGGACTGTCCGGCTCTGGTGCTCGACCGCTATGGCTGCGATAGTACTATTGGCCCTTGCCGACACATCGCACGCGCAGTTCACTTCGCCCGAACGTACGATCGAGAACCGGACTGCTGTCGCCGATACGACCGTTGAACGGTTGATGTCGCAGCGGCAAATGATCAGGGCCGGAGCGGATCCGCAAGCGCTGGAATCTGCGGTCGATCCGTCAACCTATATCCTCGGCCCCGGTGATGGAGTCTATCTCAATGTCTTCGCGGCACACTTCCTCGACCAGGATCTGACGGTTACTCCAGAAGGAAAGCTCATCTTACCGCAAACAGGGGAAGTAACCGTGTCGGGGCTGACGGTCCCGGCCGCCGAGGCAAAACTCAACAAGTTGCTCCTGCACGACTACCGTAATCCGGACGCCCATTTATCGCTACGCAAGCTTCGCTCGTTGAAGGTCAGCGTGCTCGGTGAAGTGCTCTTCCCCGGAGTGCAAACGATCACGAGTATGATGCGCGCGAGTGAGGTAATCCAGAAAGCGGGCGATATGAACTCGCATTCCTCGCTGCGCAATATCGAGATTCGCCGAGCAGACGGGTCACTTCGAACGAAGGCAGATCTCAAGCGATATTATGTAACAGGCGATTTGGGGTCGAACCCCATCGTCGAAGGAGGGGATGTGATTGTGGTCCCGAAAGTGACACGATACGTCATGATCAACGGCGCCGTAGCGACACCCGGCACGTACGAATTTGCCGATGGCGATAAGCTCTCGACACTCATTGCCGTAGCAGGCGGCGCGTTGCCGTCGGCGCGGTTCGATTCTATCGAACTCTCACGCTTCGTCGATGGCGCCTCGAATGTCGCACAGTTATCATACATCGATTTCTCAAAGGGGAATGACATTCTTCTTCAGGAAGGTGATGTCATCTCCATCAGAGGGGCCGGACAGTATCACGAGCCTCGGGTTGTCTCGATCGCGGGAGAGGTTGAATATCCCGGTCGCTACTCCATCACGCTTGGGCAGACGCGATTGCGCGATATCCTGACCCGTGCGGGCGGCATACTCAGCAGCGGCTCATTAGACGAAGCGGTCGTCTTGCGACGTGCAGGCGTCGGGTCGTGGGAAAGCGATCCTGAGCTGATCATGCTCGAACGAACGCATGTCACCGATGACAAGCGCGTCACCGACGACCAGTATAACTATTATATGGCCCGCTCACGGCAGCTTGGCCGCAGTGTGATGGTTGTGAATTTCCACGATCTGATACTCAAGGGCGACGAATCACAGAATATAATCTTGCGCGATCGCGATTCGATCTGGGTGCCTCGCGCACGTGGATTTGTCTCCGTGCTCGGCAGTGTGGTGAACCCCGGGAATGTGATGTACATTGAGGGGCATACGGTTGACGATTACATTCGAGCAGCCGGGGGCTATACTTCGTCGGCCGATAAAGGTGGCGTCCGGGTAACCAATTCCCGCACCGGTACATACATCGATCCGCATTCCGACAGTCAGTACCAGATCGGATCCGGCGATACGATCGTGATCCCCCCCGAGCGGCCGACCTTCTGGCAGAATTTTCAGTTAGTCACCGCTGTGACGGCGCAGATCATCACGATCATCGCCGGTATCCTCTTGCTCAAGAAAGCCTAACGACCCGATGAATCACGAACATCCGCAGCCGACGACGCCGAGCGAGACACCGGGGTATGCACGCAAGCGAGATCCGCATATTCTGGATTTCGTCTCGGTGCTTGCCAAACACAAGCGTACGGTGATCGTCGTGACGTTCCTTTGTGCAGCACTCTCGATCGGGATTTCATTCGTCATGCCGTTTACCTACGAGGGAATTGCTACACTGATCCCACCGGAAAAGCAATCGTCGGGGAGCCAGCTTCTTTCGTTCCTGAGCGGTTCGTCTGCGCTGGATATGATGAAAGGTGCGGAAAATCCGGCTTTGGATATGTTCAAGAACGTCATCGACTCGCGCACGGTCTCGGAGGAAGTCGCGAAGGACTCGGCGATGTATAAGTATTTTTCCACGTTCGATACCTCGGTCGATGCCATTGCCGGCAGCATACGCGAATGTTTGACGTCGGAAGCGTTGCGTAACGGTATGTTCAATGTCCAAGTGGATGTCAAGACCCATTGGCTTCCGAGTTCGGCAGAAAAAGAACAAGCGCGGCATCTTGTCCCGAAGCTCGCACGGCTCTACGTGAACCAACTTGATCGCTATAATCGCGAACGCCTGATGACATCGGCACGAAATACGCGAATCTTCACCGAGAACGAATACAATGCTCGGCTTCGATCGCTGGATACTGCCTACGCGCGGCTCCAAGCCTTCCAGGAGCAAAACAAGGCCGTCGCGTTGACCGAGCAGTTGTCCGCTGCCGTGACCGGTGCCGCGCTCCTATCCTCACAGCAACAGCAGTTGCAGATCGAACTCGGCGCTGCAGAGCATGATCTTTCGCCGGATGCGACCCGCGTCCAGTTATTGCGTCAGCGACTCGATGAAACGACGAGGGAGTTGAAGAAATATGACGATGGTGGCGTCGGTGAGTATGTGTTGGCATTGAAGGACGTCCCCGAACTCGCTCGTCAGCTTGCGAAACTCATGCGTGAGGTGAAGATGCTCGAGACGGTATCGGCGTTTCTCCGCCAGCAGCTCGAACAGGAACGGATCAATGAGCAACGCGATCTTCCGACGTTCACTGTTCTCGATTCGGCAACACTTCCGCTTCGCAAGGCGTCGCCGAAGCGGTCGATCATGTTGCTACTCGGTACATTTGTCGGTGTTGTGCTCTCGATTATCACGGTATCCTGGATGAAGTTTCGGGAAGATGTCACATCGAACCCCGAGGACCATCAGCGCTACCTGACGATGATGGGGTATCTGCGCGGTCGAAGGGCTTAAGCAACCCCCTCAACACCGATCCGCTATGCCCGGACACGATTTTAAGGTGCAGGCAACTCGTGGGTTCATTTGGAACTACCTGTATAAAATATCCGAGTTCGGGCTTCTCACTCTCTATACTATCCTTGTTGTCCGGCGGCTTGGTCCGGAGGTTTCCGCTCCGTATTCTATCTTTCTTGCAGTCGCTATTGCACTCGCCATGTTCGGGGCGTTCGCGGTTGACGGTGTGCTGCTTCGTTATATTCAACGTGTCGTTCAGAATTCCGATGCAACTGTCGAACGATTCGATTCGATCGAGACACTTTCGCTCTCGCATTTTCTCAATACGCTGCTCTCGTTCCGATTACTGACAATAACCGCCATCGGTCTGTTGGTGAGCGTTGTGTTGATCGTAGTGCCGTTCGTATTCCCTTCGACTTCTGGGCTGTTCGGTTCGTTACAGCATGAGGTGCCGCTTCTGCTTGTGTTTCTCTACGCACAGGCGATCGTGGCATTCTCGACCTTGGCGCTTACAGGGCTGCTCGAAACTCGCCGCGTGTTCGTCGCCAGCGTCGTTTCTCGGTTGCTCCTGATCATTGCCGGATTCGGTCTTCTGCAATTCGGACAGATCACTGCAAATCGGGCGATCGGTGTTTATGTAGGCTCGTATATCATCTCTGCCGCGATCTTGTTCGCTTCGCTGCGTAGCGTTGTCCGAAGTCATGTGCAAGCACAGGGTAAGACTCGACACATGTCGCTGAAGGTGATGGGGCGGATGATCTGGTCGCTCGTGAAAGCTCCTCGGCAGGTAGCAGTGTTGCTTGCGACCCCCATGATGCTCTATGGAATAACAACCTGGGGAAACGACATACTCTCGATGATCCTCGGGAAACAATCTGACGTGATGGTCATGGGAGTCATGCTCGGCGAGCATTCTGCGCAGATCGGATTCTACCAAGCGGCGTCGGTCGTGCTGTTGGTCACGGAATACGTCTTCCTATTCGGGTTAGGGGGTGCATTGACATCTGTATTCTCGAAACTCGTTCATGACGACGAGCATGCTACCGGTGGCCGCGGATATCCCACGCTTTCGAAAGCACGTCACGAGATCGCGGGTTCGCAGAATGTACTCCTCATTCCATTGTGCATCTATGTCCTCTTCTTCACCGACACGATCGTAGCGGCGTTATTCGGGCCGCAGTTTGCCGAGAGCACTCCGATGATCCGTGTCGGCCTTGCGGCATTAATCACGAGTGTGGGGTTCTTCGGAGGCGGAATGCAAATCACGACACTCGTGGCGATCGGTAAAGAGCGCCTGGTGTTTCGCAATCGGCTGTTCTGGGGAGTTGCCAACATGGCGGCGAATATCCCTCTGATTTACTATTTCGGAGGGATGGGCGCACTGATCGGCACACAATATGCCAATCTTGCTGCGGTGGCGGCAGAGTGGTATTTTTCCAGATCGATCGTCGGAAATTCGACCGATATATCGGGCATGTTGCACATCCTTGTTGCATCGGTCATTGCCACCGGAATTTCCTATCTTGTTTTGCACACACCACTTATCACTGTTGGTCCGTGGCCCGTAGCGATCGGAGGAGGGATCATCAACGCGTTGTTGGTGCTCGTACTCTACCGACTATTTCGGGTGGGGGAGGTGGATATGCTGATACGGCGATTGCGGTCGGCAAGTTCGTAACTGGTTGATCAGTATTCTATTACCCCAGTCCGACCACTGGTGGGTTTGCCAGAGCAATTTTCGCAACTTTTTACGATTTGGCGGGTTTACTATGTGTTACACGGCAAAGGGCCGTACAACTACTACTAACCATCACCAAACCAAGCGCTGGTATGAATAAACTTGTTACTAGATTTCTGTTTCTTAGCGTAGTCATCGGGCTCTGCTCTCCCGTGTTGGCCCAGGGTTCTGCTGTTGCGAAGACTGGCAACGCATCCCTGACTCGCCGTGTAACGGCAGCCAAGGTTTCCAATGCCGTCTTGCCGCACGTGTCATTGACCGGCAAACCCGCCAACCCGGCTGCATTCCGTTATGATAGTATGTTTTATGTAGATACGACAGTACTACCGCTGTTGTATTCGTACTTGCCGAGCTACATAAATACATCCGACGGGGCTGGCGGCAGCTTCGTTGATACGATCACGTCGTACCAGATGCGTATGTCCGCTCCGTATGCATGCTATGTGGATACGATCGAGATCGCCATCGCCATTCCGAACCTCGTTCAGATGGCGACAGATAGCCTCAACGCCAATGCGCTGACCATCAAGTTGCGTAACAATTTCCAACCGAGCGGCAATCGTTTGCCGTACGCAGCGTTTGGCAAGGCCATCGATTCCGTTGTGCTTTCCTTCGACGATCTTTCGGGGCTTCCGACTGACGGCTCATTCTTCCCGCTTCGGGTTCCGATGAATCACAAACGTCTCTCGAAGGACTTTTTTGTCGAGATCCAGCCGGCAATCGATTTCGTCAATGGTACGAGTAGTTCAACGCAGAACTACTTCGCAATCCTACATGATTCGGTGTTCTTTGACCTCAATGGCAATGGCGTCGATATTACGAAGGTGCGTGGGTATTTTACCCGTGCCCACAATGACACTTCGAGTATCTCGATCTTTATCGATCAAAGCCAGAACGCGTGGTCAGATAATTACTGGGTGAAGGCATGGGTGACCAACAATCCGAACTTGCCGGATGCTGTTGACGGGGAAACCACGATCAGCAATACCCTTGGCCAGAACTTCCCGAATCCGTTCAACCCGTCGACCGAGATCCATTACAGCCTTACCGAGCGCAGCAATGCGACGTTGAAGGTCTATAATACGCTTGGTCGTGAGGTTGCTACGCTCGTCGATGGAATGGTCGATGCAGGCCAGCATCAGGTCACGTTCCACGCAGAGAACCTGCCGAGCGGTACCTACTACTATACGCTCAAGGCCGGCGAATTCAGCCAGACCAAGCGCATGGTGCTTGCGAAGTAATTTCCAGTCGTGATGGTTACGCTTCACACAACGAGGCGGCACACTTTGTGCCGCCTCGTTTGTTTTATGGCCTTTCTATTTTCGACTCGAACCCAACTCTCAACCAAATGAAGAAAACAGCACTACCGACCGCAAAGAACTTCCTCGGGCTCGAGAAGCAGTATTCGAGCTACGATACGAGCAAGGTTGCGATTATCCAGGCTCCGTACGAAAAGACGGTCAGCTACGGGAAGGGGACTGCCAAGGCACCGGCTGCGATCGTCAATGCATCGCAGTATGTCGAGTTCTTCGATGACGAGTTCTTTCAGGAGTTGTGCTTCAAGACAGGGATCGCAACACTGCCACCGTTGCGCTACGGCTCGCTGGAAGGAAAGAAGGCCCTCGACTTACTCGAACGGGCCGTCTCCGAAGAACTGGTAGCTGGTAAGTTCGTTGTGACGCTCGGCGGCGAACACACGATCTCGACCGCGCCGATCGCCGCGCACTTCAAGAAATACCCGAAGATGTCCGTGCTGCACTTCGATGCACACTCCGATCTCCGCAATGCGTATAGCGGTACCCTATATAGCCACGCCTGCTTCATGCACCGGGTTGCCGACGATGTCCGTTTCCCAATGAACCGGGTAGTACAAGTCGGGATTCGCGCGCAGTGTATCGAAGAATACGAGTTTATCAAACGGGAGAAGATCAGGACCTTTTACGCAACCGATATCCGTCGGGGGAAGTATTCGGCCAATTGGCAGCGCAAGGTGGCAACCGCCTTGCCGACGAACGAAGTATATGTGACGTTCGACGTGGACTATTTCGATCCGTCGATCATGCCAACGACCGGTACGCCGGAACCGGACGGCTTCTACTGGAACGAGACGATGCAGATCTTTCGCGAGCTACGCAAGGCAGGGAAGAAGATCGTCGGGTTCGACGTCGTGGAATTGGTCCCGAACCCGGCACAACAACATGCGACATATTTAGTCGCGAAGCTGGTATATCGGCTGATGAATTTTGCGCTTGCGAAGTAAGCGCTCGCTCGAGACTTACGCCTCGACGAGATGCTCGGGGCGTTTGACTTTCACTTCTGCCCAGTGGTGGCAAGCGACGAAGTGTCCCGGTTCCTGCTCGACGAGCGCGGGCTCCTCAGCCAAGCACTTCTCGGTTGCATACGGACAGCGTGATGCAAAATTGCATCCGGGAGGATAGTTCGTTGGCACCGGTACGGTCCCTTCGATCGTCATCAGGCGGTCGGATTCGACGTTCAGTTTCGGGATAGAACCAAGCAGCCCGATCGTATACGGATGCATCGGGTTGAAATACACTTCATCGGCCGTCGAGTACTCGACGATGTGGGACGCATACATCACGGCGACGTTGTCGGCATGTTCTGCGATCACGCCAAGGTCGTGTGTGATAAGGATCACGCCCATACCGAGGGACTCCTGCAGGCTGGAAATGAGCTCCAGAATCTGGGCCTGAACCGTCACGTCGAGTGCGGTGGTCGGTTCGTCGGCGATCAAAATATCCGGGTTACAGGCAAGCGCGATGGCGATCATGATACGCTGGCGCATACCGCCCGAAAGCTGGTGCGGATACTCGCCGTAGCGCTGCTCCGGTGCGGGGATACCTACCTTGCGGAGCATCTCGATCGCGCGCTCTTTTGCCTCTTCTTTGGTGCACTTTTGGTGCAGGAGGATCGATTCGGCAATCTGGTCGCCGCAGGTGAACACCGGATTGAGCGATGTCATCGGCTCCTGGAAGATCATGCTGATCTTGTTGCCACGAATGGCACGCATTTCTTCTTCCGGCAGCTTGAGCAGATCGCGGCCTTCGAAAAAGATCTCGCCGCCGACAGTCTTGCCAGGCGGATTGGGGATCAATCGCATGATCGAGAGCGCCGTCACCGATTTGCCGCAACCGGACTCGCCCACGACGCCAAGCGTCTGCTTGCGATCGACTGTGTAGGAAACATTATCAACCGACTTCGCTACGCCATCATCGGTAAAGAAGTACGTCTGCAAATTCTTGACTTCAAGAAGCGCCATTTATGTGCAATGGAAGAAGTTAGAAATTCGGGTTATCGCTTGAGTTTCGGATCGAACGCATCTCTGAGCCCGTCGCCGAAGAGATTGAACGCAAAAACTGCAAGCATAATTGCCAGAGCCGGATAGATCGTCAGGCCCCAGTTCGAACCCGCAGCGATAAAACCATACCCGTCATAGATCATCTGTCCCCACGTCGATGTCGGCGGCTGAACGCCGAGTCCCAAGAAGGAGAGCGATGCTTCGTAGATAATGGCCGTCGCAAAGCCGGCTGTCGCAATGACGATGATCGGACCGATCGCATTCGGTAGGATATGGCGAAAGATCGCACGAATATTGCCAAGCCCCAGCGCACGCGTCGCTTCGACATACTCCGTCTCGCGAAGCGAGAAGAATTGGCCGCGCACAATACGCGTCATATCGGGCCAGCCGGTAATGCCGATTGCAATGACGGTCTGGATAAAGCCGAGCCCCAAGGCGATTGAGATCGAAATAACCAGAAGGATCGTGGGGATCGACCAAAATACATTCGTAATCCAATTGATGACCTCGTCCACCCAGCCGCGATAATACCCTGCCAATGCACCGAGCACTACGCCGATGAGCAGACTGAGGATCTCGGAGAAAAACGCTACCGTCAAGGAGATACGCGCACCATAGATCAACCGGGAAAGCACATCGCGGCCATAGCGGTCGGTGCCGAGATAATACGTCGGTTGTTTATGCCATTCACGTTCGGAGTTTCCGTAGAGCTTTGCGATCAGAATATGACGCGAATTGCCCTCGTCCGATAGGTACTGCACCTCATTTCCCGAGATCATATAGCTTTGGATCGGGATCGGTACCGGTCCCTGTCCCGGAATATCGTTGGTGCGCAGGAGAATATTTCCTTGGAAGCCGCTTGGCTTTGTGGAGTATTCGAGAATCTGAAGATTCGGGTCTGCCGGCGAAATAAAATTTGCCAACAGCGCAATCAGTACGATCAGAATCGTCACATAGAAGCCTGCCATCGCAAGGCGATTTCGCTTGAGGCGCTTCCATGAATAGTACCACAACGACCGCGATTGCGTCGTCGGGAGTGCGAGTGGGTCGTGAACCCGGGGTGTTACGCTCATCGGCCGGAGAGTTTTACTTTCGGGTCAAGCTTGGCGTAGAGGATATCAACGATGTAGTTGATCACAACGAAAATCACCGCCGAGAACAGTACCGTCCCCTGAATGGTCGGGAAGTCGGACCGAGGGATGGCATCGAAGCCAAGCGCGCCGATGCCGGGCCAGTTGAAGATATACTCGATGAAAAACGCACCCGTGAGCAGCGATGCGAGCCACGAGCCAACAGTCGTAACCACCGGATTAAGTGCATTTCGTAAGCCATGACGGAATATGACTTTACGGGCTGACAAACCCTTCGCTTTAGCAGTGCGAATGTAATCGCTTGTCAGGACGTCGAGCATGCTCGAACGCGTCACCCGTGCGATGATCGAGATCGGTCGAAGCGCGAGCGTCAGCATCGGGAGCGCCAAGTATTCCCAATGGAAATTCCAGAATTCGTACCACTTCGAACTGTCCTGGATCACATAACCTGAGATCGGGAAAATCTGCAGCCACGATCCGAAGGCAATAATCATTAACAGGCCAAAGACGAACGAAGGCACGCTGATTCCGACGAGTGCAAAGATCATTGATATGTTATCGAGTAGCGAATACGACTTCACTGCCGACAGGATACCGATGCCAATGCCGATGAGCGTAGCGAGTACCATCGCACTCAGCGTGAGGATCGCTGTCGCCGGAAAGCGTTCGAGGATGCTATCGAGCACTGGGCGATTCGACGAGTACGAACGACCGAGATCGCCGGTAGCCGTCTTGGTAAGAAAATTCACGTATCGCTGCCAGACGGGGAGGTCGAGGCCGAGTTCATGACGGATCGCTGCCTGGGTGCTGAGATCTGCACGCTGCCCCTGCATCATGCGAGCCGGGTCTGGCAGCAGATTCATCACGAAAAAGATCACGCTCATCACCCCGAAGATGATGAGGATCGAATAGAAAAACTTCCTGATCGTAAATACGAGCATTCGCGCCGCAATAGCCGTTACATCAGACAAAATTACACACTCAATCGACATTGAGTTTCAAATTCGTATATTTGTACTACGAAGTTCATTTTCAAATGCGTACGGTGTCCATCGCCAAGGCGAACGAATGGCGATGGGTGAAAAGGGAATCCGGTTAAAGTCCGGAGCTGACCCGCAACTGTAACTCTCGAATCTGATCCACTGGCCGAAGAGCCGGGAAGGATGTTCGCACTGAGAGGAGCCAGGAGACCTGCCGATACGTATACTATTCACCGATCGCCTTCGAGGGAAGAGGCAGGGGAGTATCGCGGATCCGGCCACGCGCTGTGTGCCACCGATCGTTCGAACGCTCCTATGTCTTTGTCGAGGCACAGGAGCGTTCATGTTTGTACGGATCGTTTTCGTGTGCGTGCTGCTCGTCGCAGGGGCGTGCCTTCAGGCACAGCCTGTGTGGCATGTGCATAGCGAAACGGTATTGGTGCAGGACTCGGCGTCCCTCGAACGCTCTGGAGTCGTCTCGATTACCACCCCAAGCCAAGAACTCACCGCACGTTCGGGTTCGACCGAACTTCCCGCCGCCGTTGCGCTTATCAGCCCCTCGCTCGCAATTCGTTCGTATGGTTCGCAAGGCTCCATCGCCTTCGGTAGTTTCCGTGGGATGCCTGCAGAATACGTGAGCATCGATTACGGAGGCTTCACGCTCACGAATGCTCAAAATTCTCTGGCCGATCTCGGATTATTCAACATCAACTCCGTCGATCGAGTCGATCTGCGCAGTGCAAATTCAAACGCAGCCGCTTCGTCGGTAAATGGTGCGGCCTCTATCGGCTTGCATCCTCTGCAACCGACGTTTGGCGGGACGTATGCAACGATCGGCAGCACTGCGACGAGCTACACCGACCGCATTCGTGCAGCAGAACGCGAAGGCAATTTCCGTATCACCGGTCCCGTAACTCGCGACCTTGCGTATGCCTTCGGCGCTTCGCTGTCGTCTGCAGATGGTAACTTTCCGTTCTACCAGCAGTCGTCCGATTCGACGATCCTTCGCTCGAACAACGACTCGCATCTGACGAATGCGACATTCGGTCTAACCTACCGACCACTTGACGACCTCGAATGTTCGCTGACCTCGCTCTATCTTCGTTCGGAGCGTGGTTCGCCGGGGGCGGTGACGATCGACGGTATCGGCGCGAGTCTGCCGTACACGCGCTTGTTCGACGAGCGATACCTGCTCGGTGTGTCGATGAAGCATCGGCCGCTGCCGGAGTTCGAGTACACGATCAAGACGTCGTACCAATCACAGTTCGAATCCTATGTGGATTCAATTTCTCCGCTTCGTATCAATGATCGATACACCAACCGCACGTTTTCGGCAGGGTTCGATGCGGTATCGCATTCGAAATCATGGCTCGATCTGATCACCCTTGTATCGGTCGATCGCAGCACGCTCGTCAGCAACGAGAACGTGAAGGACAGCTCGGATGTGATTGACCGGGGAGTGTATCGCGCGAATGTAGGGGCCAAGCTCCTGCTTGGCGAACTGAATATACTTGGGTTGCTCAAGACGGAGCAATATTCCGATCTGCCGAAGCCTGTTGTGTTACCACAGCTCACTATTCGATATGGCGAGGACATTGTACTCGCTGGCTTCGGGATTGGGGGATCGTACACCAAGCTGTACCATGCGCCAACATTGAATGAATTGTACTGGAAGGTTGGCGGAAATCCGTCGCTCTCGCCGGAGACGGGCGATGCATTCGAGTTGGTTGCAGATGCACATATTTCCGATGTGATCGGCCTAACGCTCTCGGGCTTCTACAATTCTCTCTCCGATCAGATCGTCTGGCGTGCCACAAGCGGCGGTGTGTACAGCCCGTTCAATGTCAAGAGTTCTCGCGCTATCGGTATCGAGTCGTCGATGTCGCTGCGATTTGAAGTGGACGAGGATATTTCCTGTAGGGTTGACGCCGCGCTGACCTGGCAGCAGACCGAAGACCGGACACCGGGATCCGAATCGTTCGGGCACGAACTGCCATACACTACGCCGATTTCATGGATGCTTTCGGCCTCGACTCAGATCGCAGGGTGGGGGGCCGTCACGCTGACCGACCACTACCGGGGGCATCGATACCCCGATCTGGCGAATGAGCTGAAGAGCGTCTTACCGGGCGTTGCGCTGCTTACGATAGACCTTCGGTCGCGTCAATTCAGACTCTCCGATGCGCTATCGTTCGATTGCGCACTGAGCGTGCTCAACGCCGGCAACGAACAGTACGAGGAAATACCCAGCTACCCGATGCCGAGACGATCGTACAAATTTGGCATATCAATCCACCATTCTCATACCAGTCATGAATAGATTCACTTCATTTGTATTGCTTTGTTCGCTCGTCGCACTTGCGTCGTGCGATTCGACCACCAGCGGCCCGGCAACGGTCGGTACCACGAGTGGAGGACGAGTGTTCATTCTGAACCAAGGCAACTACACTCATAACAATGCCAGTCTCGATGTATGGACGTGGAAAGACTCCCTTATTTCGTCCGACCTCGTTTCTCCGCTTGGCGATGTCGGCAACGACTTGCAACTGATCAACGGCAAACTCTATGCCGTGTTGGATAACAGCTCGAAGATCGTGGTGGTCAATCCCGATTCTGCGGCAGATCACACGGTGATTCAATTTCCACCGTTCAGCGCACCGGCAAAGATCGTCAAGAGTAGCGCGACCGAAGCGCTGGTGCCGGAGCTCTATCGGAACGAGATCGCAGTAATCAATCTGGCGTCTGGGACGATTGCTTCAACCATCCCGGTAGATAGCGGGCAATATTCGATCGCAATGCTTTCCGGCAAAGCCTACTCGGCCAGTGCTTCGGGCAAAGTACTTGTGATCGATCCGGTTACAAAGCAGATCACGAAGACCAGCGCATGGATCGATCCCAACCCCGCGCAGATCGTCGCCGATAGCGCCCACAATGTTCTGATCCTTGCAACCTCGGGCGATTATACCACTACCCCAGGCAAGATATACTGGATGGATCCCTCGACTCTCGTCCTGACCGATTCGATCGTGTTACCAATGACTTCGTCATTCAATACAATGTTCATCGGCGGTAACAAGGCGTATGTGTGCTTCTACGTGCAGCAGCCCCAGGTGATCGATCTCGGCACGCACAGCATGGCTGCCGATCCGATGTTGACGAAGAACTATTTTGGTGGTATCTACGACGCTGCATCGAAGTTGTTGTATATGGGGACAGTCTCGGACCTCATTCATAACGACGGAGTGGACGTATTCGACCTTTCTTCAATGAAATTGGAGAAGTCGTTCACTGCCGGGATTGCACCGGGCTTCTTTGTCGTTATGCACTAACCGAAACGATGGCGTGAGCCCGCATTAGGGTCACCGACTACCATTCGTTCGTATTTTTGTATCAAATATGAAAAATACCCACACACAAAGCAAGCAGGAATTCTATCTCGCCCTGGCGCTCATCGCCATCGGGATCGGGACGCGACTGCTCTGCAATGTCCTCGGACTCTATAATTTCAGTGCGGTCGGAGCAACGGCGATCTTTGCCGGCGCATTTCTTCGCCGCAATAAATGGTCGTATGCAATCCCGCTCGTTGCGACGTTCCTGACCGATCTGGTGATCGGGTTATACGGGACGTCGGAGATGCTGGTTGTCTATGGCTCGTATGTTGCGATGATGCTTGTCGGCTCGCTGTATGCGAAAAAGCCGTCGTTGCTGTCGTATGTCGGCGTAGCGCTCGGCGGATCGGCTGCGTTCTTCCTTGTGACGAACTTCGCCTTGTGGCCGTTCTACGCGCAGTACCCCCACACGTTCGCGGGGGTGATCGAGAGCTATACGATGGCGTTGCCGTTCTACCGCAACTCGTTCGCCAGCGATATGATATTCAGTGCGATCCTGTTCGTCGGCTATGAGTCGGCGAAAGTATTCGTTACTCGCGGCAAGCAGGTTGCCGCACAGGTCGGAGCCTAAGTGCATCGCCGATCATGGTTGCAAAAGGCTTCTCATTTGTAGAAGCCTTTTTTTTGAATGTTTGTGAAGAGAGGGACAAGAGTATGAATGCACGTTTAGTACTTGAGAATGGGGCGGTATTTCAGGGCAGCGCCTTCGGTGCGGTGTCCACGGCACAGACCGGCGGCGAAGTCGTATTTACGACGGCGCTCACCGGGTATCAGGAAATACTGACCGATCCGTCGTATGCCGGGCAGATCGTCACGATGACGTACCCGCTCATCGGCAACTATGGCGCGAATACCGAAGACCTTGAAAGTACTGCGCCGCATGTATCCGGCTTCCTCGTACGCGAACTCTCGGAAGTGTTCTCGAACTGGCGCAGTGACTGGAGCCTCGATGAATACCTCTCGAAGAGCGGCGTCCTTGCAATGGAAGGGATCGATACTCGCAAACTCGTTCGTATTCTTCGCAGCGAGGGATCGCTTCGGGGCGTGATCTCTACCGAAACGGTGAGCGATGCCGCGCTCGTGTCGAAAGCGCGCGAACTTCCGCTGATGACCGGCCTCGACCTGACAAAGGGAGTGACGACGAATAAACTCTACGAGATCGAAGCCAAAGTTCCGAATGCCCCGCATGTCGTTGTGATGGATTTTGGCATCAAGACGAATATTCTTCGGAAACTCTCCGACCACGGCGCGAAGCTGACGGTCGTGCCGTCGACGACATCATTCGACGAGATCCGCAATCTCGCACCCGATGGTATTTTCCTCTCGAACGGCCCCGGCGATCCGGATGCGGTGAAGGACGGGATCGAGACCGTGAAGGCAATGGTGAAGTATGGACAGATTCCGATTTTCGGTATCTGCCTGGGTAACCAGTTATTGTGCCTAGCGATGGGAGGCGAGACGTATAAGTTGAAGTTCGGCCACCGAGGTGCGAACCACCCCGTCAAGAATCTGCGTACAGAGAAAATCGAGATTACTTCCCAAAACCATGGCTTCGCGGTGCAGTGGTCTTCGATGCCCGATTCGTGCGAACTCACGCATCTGAATCTCAATGACAATACCGTCGAGGGATTCCGACACAAGGAATTGCCTATCTTTTCTGTTCAGTACCATCCTGAGGCATCGCCCGGACCCCATGAAAGCGACTACCTTTTCGCCGATTTCATGGATTCCATTGCGAAATAGCCTACCCGGATAACATTTGCGGGCATCCTTCGTAAAGACTTTTCTGAATATTTATTGTTATGCAATTGCCGGCTCCGAGCCGGCAATTCTATCTTATCGTATGGCTAAAGAACGTACAGTTCGCAAGAAGAAAAACGAGTCTTCATCGAAATCAAAGAAGACCGAGCAGATCTCGATGGAATCGGAGATCAATCTGTCCTCGTTCGTCGGCACCGACGATCGTGTCGACCTCAAAAATCTTCCGCATCGCATCCCGGTACTCGCACTGCGCGATGTGATCATTTTCCCGTATATGGTATTCCCGGTGCTTGTCGGCCGCGAATCGTCGCTGTCGGCGACGATGTCCGCGATGGCGCGCGAACGCTATTTGTTTCTGGTTGCACAAAAGGACTCTGCGGTCGATGAGCCGAATAAAGACGAACTCTACAAGTACGGGACACTCGCACGCATATTGCGCATTATTCGCCTGCCGAACGGCTTGGTAAAGGTGCTTGTCGATGGGCTCGAACAAGCGGAAGCGAAGCAGTATTTCAATTTCGAAGGCCACATCGAGGCTGAAGTGGCGGTCATCCATCCCGAAGCGAGCGAATCGGCGGAGTTGGAAGCGCTCGTTCGGCATACGTCCGAGCAGTTTCGCAACTACGTCCGTTCGTCGCCGACGCATCCGGCCGAGACACTCATCTCGTTCGAGAACATCACCGATCCGCGTCGCAGGTTGTTCTATATCGCAGCACATCTGACGAAAGACTTGCAGGCGAAGCAGCGTATCCTCGAGATCACGGAGATTCGCGACCAATACCTTCATATCAGTGGCCTGCTCGCATCGGAGATCGAAATTCTGAAGCTCGAGCAAGACATCGATCAAAAGGTCCAGAGCTCGATCCAGAAGTCACAGCGCAAGTATTTTCTGCAGGAACAGATTCGTTTGCTGCAACAAGAACTCGGAGACGACGTGCTCGAAGAGCATCCCGAGCTTGGCAAACTTGTCGTGCAGCTTCGCGAGGCCAGACTGCCGGAATTGGCACAAAAGAAGGCCGATGAAGAGCTGGAGCGCCTGAAGAAGACGCCGGCCATGTCGCCCGAGGCTGGCGTCATTCGCACGTACCTCGAGTGGCTCGCGCAGGTGCCGTGGCATAAACACACCGACGATAATTTTAATGTGACGAACGTAAAAGAGGTACTCGACGCCGACCACTTCGCGCTCGAAAAACCGAAGGAGCGCATCCTCGAGCACATTGCGGTGCTCAATCTGGTCGAGAAAATGCGCGGGCAGATCTTATGTTTTGTCGGGCCTCCGGGCGTCGGTAAGACGTCGCTTGCGCGGTCGATCGCACGTGCCCTCGGGCGCGAATTCGTTCGGATGTCGCTCGGCGGCGTGCGCGACGAGGCCGAGATACGCGGCCATCGCCGGACATATATCGGTGCATTACCGGGGAAAATCATTCAGTCGATGAAACGCGCCGGGGTAACGAATCCGGTTATCCTGCTTGACGAAATCGACAAGATGTCGATGGATTTTCGCGGCGACCCGTCGAGCGCGTTGCTCGAAGTGCTCGACCCCGAGCAGAACAATACGTTCGTCGATCACTATCTCGATGTTGATTACGATCTTTCGAACGTGTTCTTCATCACTACGGCGAACGTTGCTTACGAGATCCCGACGCCGCTGCTCGATCGAATGGAGCTGATCGAGATTCCGGGCTACCTCGAACACGATAAGCTCGAGATCGCAAAACGTCATATCATCCCGGCGCAGCGTACACAGCACGGCCTGACGGAAAAGAGCCTCGTGATCACCGACGAAGCGCTATTGAAGATCATCCGTAACTATACGGAAGAAGCCGGGGTGCGTGAGCTCGTGCGAAAGATCGCGAAAGTCTGTCGCAAGGCAGCGCACGATATTGTCACACGCATGTACGCAGAAGGGAAGGTCCCGCCGCAGCCGGAAAAGAAGACGACGGAGCCGCTTTCGAGCGTGACGGTTTCCGAAGACGGGAAGCTTGAATCTCAGCTGAACAAACTGCTGATCATCGATTCCGATATCATGATCACGGTGGATCCGAAAAAAGTAGAAGAATATTTGGGCGTACCGCGCTACAACACGAGCAAGAAAGAGCTCGATGCAAAGGTCGGCGCCGTTATGGGGCTCGCATGGACGAGCACCGGCGGCGATGTGCTGCCGGTTGAGGTTACGGTCATGAGCGGCAGCGAACGCCTGACGCTTACCGGACAACTCGGCGATGTGATGAAGGAATCCGCTCAGGCGGCGCTGAGCTATTTGCGTTCGCGCGCGAAGGAGTTCGGTCTGAAGTCGGATTTCATGAAGAACAAAGAAATCCACATCCATCTGCCGGAAGGTGCGGTGCCGAAGGATGGCCCCAGCGCCGGTATCACGCTTACGATGGCGATGCTCTCTGCTCTCAGCGGCAAAGCCGCGCGCGGCGATGTAGCGATGACCGGAGAGATTACCTTACGTGGAAATGTATTGCCGATCGGCGGGCTTCAGGAGAAACTTCTCGCAGCGCAGCGCGAGGGGATTAAGACCGTCCTGATCCCCGAAGAAAATCGCAAGACACTGACCGAAATTCCGAAGAAGATCACCGACGCACTCGAGATCATCCCGATCGAAAAAATCGATCAAGCGCTGGAGCATGTATTTGCATCCGGACCGTCGAAGAAGGTCAGCAACTCAAAGAAGAAAGCTCCGGCAAAAAGCGCAAAAGCCTCGAAGAAGACAGCAAAGAAGCCCGTTGCGCGTAGGAAGCGTTAGCGCAGAACCACCTGATTCGAGACGAGTATTTCTGGACCGATGTTCGCAACGATATGATACACACCGTTGGAGAGACCTCGTGTATCAAACCGGAATGTTCTTGGATCGGCACCGATGATACCAGCGAACAGGCTCATCACCCGCTTGCTCTGTGAATCGTACACACCGATCACGGCGTTCGCACCGGTCACATTCGTTACGGTGAATGTGACCTCTGCCGAAGCAGGGTTAGGCTTCGGATCCGAAAGTACTACCGCCGGAGGCCCGACGACGTCGACCATGCCGACCAGTGACGTTCCAGATATATCCAATACGATGGAATCCTCTGTGCACGGTGCCGATGTTTGGACTATGAGTCGTGTAGAGTAGGTTTGTTGGAAGGTCGAAGGATTAAAACTTCCGGACATCGTGAGCATTCCGTGTGCGTCAATGCTTGTATGCGAAACCAAGGGACCAAGAGAGAACGTACCGTCATTCAACTCCAGATACATACTATCAATACCGATTGCGCAGTCGGATGGATTTGATAGAACGACCGAGAAGGAAGAGTGTCCGCCAACAGATACCGGAATTATTGGGGAGAAATTTACTTGGATCCTCGGACAGTTCATCGTGATCGAGAATGTATCCGTTCTTGGTCCGATCATGTTCGGGCTTGTCACCTCGACTGAATCAAGGAGTCTCCCGGAATGATTCGGTCGGATAACTATCAATGGGCTGTCGATACCCATGTGAGTGATGGAATCTGCAGGAGCGCGAACGATTGTATAATCTGCAGTATCAGAACCCAATAGCCGCATGTGCGGATACACTGCATCATTCGTCGTAGAGAAAATCATTACTCGAAGTGTATCGCCTTCGCCCGGACAAACGTTGCTCCTCGAGTGATCAACTCTCACAACCATATCTGCTGCTCCACCGCCTCCAACCGGTCTAATCGGTTGTGCATACGAAAGGCATCCAATGGAGCAAGAAATAATTAATACGAGAAGGAAGTTTCGCATTCCATGGTACGAAAAGTAACATTAGTATCGCCCGTTTGCGCAGACGGAGGTGGCTCAGAGCCGCTTCTTCGTATGCCGTACAAACAGGGTCGTTACCCGACAACCGGCTACCAGTCTAACCGACCGATTAATTGGTTGGTGCCATGTTCGAGGTTGCATGGGCTGCATACGAATGGGAGGCCAGACTAAGATATGCGACCACTGCCGTGCTGTCTGATTGGCTCATTGTCGTCTTCGACGCCATTTCACCAAAGAGCTTTTTCCAGTCGTCGGGCGAATGCTCGGCGGGGGAGTGCAGCGTATGGCACGCGCCGCAGTTTTTGATATAGACTGCGCGACCGTGTTCGAGATCGACGTTGGCCCATTCTGCGGGTACCGATGCTTTCTCGGAAGAAGAAAGATGAGGGATGGCGCTCGCGCATCCGAAGATTGCGAACGCCAACCCTGCAAGGAGCGGGTATGCTCCGACTCTGCGATAGATGCCGGTGAGGCTCGTAGTCTTCATCACAATTCGAACGAAAGAAGGAATCGGACCTCAAGCTTTTCATGCTCGAGCAGTTCGAGATTCTCGTTGGTATTATTCTTATTTGCGCCGATACCGATCTGCGGCATCACCGATGCAGCAGCCCACCAGTTCTTTCCGCTAAACGAAAGCGACGGTCCGACGAACAGTCCGCTATAACTCTCTTCGCCAATCGTTCTCGTATGATGACGGGCTTCGATCCCGACCGAGAACTCGTCGATGAGATAGGCGATACCGAGTGTTGCTTCTGCCGTATTGTTCGTTTCGTTGCCAAGGGCAGGAAATTCGTGCTCGAAGGTGCCGTTCGCGGCGAACAGCAGATTGCCGACTTGTTTGTCGAGAATCACTTTGCCTTCGAGTTCGGTCGCGTCATGTTCGACGGTCCACTCTGCATAGAGCGCCGAGCCAAGTGCGTCGGCGACAGGATTCGTCAGGCTCCACTTCCATTCATTCGAGAAGCTATATTCCGATTCGCTCGCAATTCCGCCCAGGCCATCCGCTGCCGATTCGGAGCTTAGATTGAAATAGAGCGAGCTTTGCAGGCCTGCGCCGAGCCCCCACTCCAATTCCATCCGGTGGTCCAGTCCTCTGAAAAAGGCGCCTTTATCGGTTCGAAGGGTATTCCAGATTTCGATCTCCCGGCTGCCGGAGGGCAGTACCGGGCTTTCATACGTGTAGGTAAAATGGCGACGGTTCGCCTGTGCCGTTTGGACGAGCATCCCCAGCAGGAGCGCTGCTGCGGCTACTCGAATGGCCGATATGGTGGTTCGGTTGATCATCTCGATACAAATATACGACAATGTAGACTGAGTCTTAATAAATTCGCAATTAAGACTTCGTATCAATTGCGAACGTTGCCGTTCGATTCCCTCGCTTGGGAAAAATCCGTCACTTGCGGGTTAGCTCGAACTTGGTATTGTCTCTACTCGTTGCAAGAATGATGCCAAGCCGCATTTCGCCGAAAATAGCGCCATTCGCCACAATTCTGCTGCTCACAGCGATCGTGGGGTCGTGTACGTTCTTCAGAAATTTTACGACGTATTTCAACGTCCTCTACCTCGCGCAGTGGCACCTCGACCAATACGAATCGCTGGTCAGCGCGGAGTCGAGCACTCAGAACGGCGCCATTGCCGCAGCCTATACCCATCATTGGATGGAAGAGGAGTTGCTCAGTTACGAGGTCCGGCGCAAGCAGGGGCCGCCGGTCATCGCGTTTCCTCTTGTCTGCAAACCGAAGACCACGATCCTGAAAGGTGCGGCCTCGATGCATCTCGATTCAGCCGTCATCCTCGGCTCGAAAGTGCTTGCGGCGTCAAAGCCAACGAAATACACCGAGGATGCTTTGTTTATCGTTGGAAAGGCGCTCTATTATAAAAGCGATTACGCCGGCGCCAAACGGAAGTTCTACGAATTGCTCTATCGCTACCCCGATACAAAATATGCGAATGAGACGGGGATGTATCTCTCCGAGTCGCTGGTCGCAACTGGTCAGGCCGATTCTGCGACGACATCGCTCGAAGAGATCTTGAAAAAAGAGACGAGCGGGGATAAAGAACTTCGCTCGCAGATCCATAAGACCTTCGCCGATCTGTTGGTCTCATCGTCATACGACAATTACGAACGCGCAGCCGATGAGTTGAAGCAGGCAGAAGAGGGAATTTCCGGCAACGAGTTCGCCCAGATGGAATACGATCGTGGCCGCTTGCTCTTTGTAACCGGTCATTTCGATCTCGCCGAACAGGCGTTCGCAAACGCGGCCTCGGCAACGAACGATAATACATTCCAAGGCGAGGCGCTCAGCGGGGAAGGCGAGGCCCAGCGTCGTCAAAAGAAGTACGATGCTGCCCGCCAGACCTTCGAACAGATCGTCGAGAAGTCGCGCTTCGCCCCGACACACCCGGCCGCGAATTTCGAGCTTGCCTATACTGTCGATATGACCGAACGCGATGCCCATGCCGGCGAGTTGCGAAGCCAGAGTTTTATCGAACAGTCGTTTCCACGGGTCAGAGCAGCGTACTTCGCGCTCGATACGATGTATCGCAGCACCTCCCAGGCAGTCATGGCCCGCTCGCGCTTTCGCCAGGCCGAGATTTTCCGCGAGATCGGACAGTATGACTCGGCTGCACGACTGGCGAATATCATTATCGGGACGAAGGACTTCTCGACGATCGAGATGAACGACTACGTCAATAACCGCATGCGTGCGCTCTCACGCTTTGCCGAATGGAAGTATCAATTGGTCCGCATCGATACCATGGAGCGCATCCTCGGCAAGATGCGCAGACATCCCGGGATGCAGCAGACCATCGAATCGGAACTACACAACGATGCGATGAAGGAGTATATCGGTTCGAAGTGGTCGCCCGGTGAGAATTATACCGTCCCCCCGGCTGATGAAAAGAGGTTTAACGATATCGTCGAACGCCTCCGCCGGCAGAAGGCGTCGAGCGGGGTAAACGTCTTTCAGATTGACTTCTCGGACACTGCCCGCTATATCGACAGCGTGCATCGTACGGCTGCGCGCGCGCATTTCGAGATCGGTCGCGCGTTCGAGAGTTTCGATGAGAATGACGAGGCTGTGAGTGAGTATCGCAAGGCTCTCTCTACTACGTACTATCGTAACGACACGGCATCGATGGCGCTGCAGGCGCAGGTACTCTTCTCGTGGGTCCAGTTGGAGCATGAGACCGGCCATCCGGAGGTGCGGGATTCGTTGATCGGCGTTCTGCAAAAAGATTTTGGCGAGACAAAATATGCACAGCAAGCCGCGATCGAGTATAGTGGCAAACGAGGGAAAGATTCGCCTGGCGAAATAGCTTACCGAAATGCCGGAGCATCGTTAAAGACCAGTTCGATCGAATTCGTGAAGCCTGCGTTACTTTCCATTGTGGCACAATATCCCCGCGAAGATGTCGCCCCGCGTGCGCTCTATACGATCGGGACTTACTACGAAGATGGCAAGAAATACGATTCCGCGTTGGTCTACTATTCCCGGGTCGTGAAGGAATACCCGTTCTCACGGTATGCCGAATATCTCAAGCCCAAAATTGCATACGCTCTTGCCGACATCGAGCGTCGTCGTACCGCCGTCAGACCCGTTCAGGATACGACGAAACCTGTCGCGCCGAAATGATTATTGCACGCGTATCGTTTAGAGACATTCACTTCTTTCGTACGCAGTGCTTGCACCCCTCGTCGCAAAGCGAACACTAACACACGACCTCTTCGTCCTGCGCCTCGCGGCTCCTACGATTGCTTCGTCCGTTCAGCCGGGACAATTCGTCAATATCCTTCCACGAACGGGTGCCATTGACCCGCTATTGCGTCGTCCGTTCAGCGTCTATCAGACGGGTGAAGGATGGATCGAAGTGATCATTCAGATCCATGGGAAAGGGACGGAGGAATTATCGAAGGCACTGGTCGGGGATTCGCTCGATGTGATCGGGCCGTTAGGATCGCCTTGGAAATACAATTCGGGATCATTTTCAACTGCCATTCTATTGGTTGGTGGCGTTGGTGTTGCCTCGATGCCATCGCTTACGCAAGCGTGTGAGTCCAGCAATATCCCATTCGAGACATATTACGGTGCGCGCAACGAACGTCTCTTTGCCGATGAGTATCTCAAACGCGTCCATTACGCAACAGACGACGGCAGCAAGGGATATCGAGGGTCCGTTATCGATCTTCTGCGAAGCGATCTGCGCTCCGTCGCGTATGCTCACCCCAAACTGTTCGTCTGCGGTCCAACACCAATGATGCGTGCTGCAACGACGCTTGCGGCAGAGTTCGATATTCCTTGCGAGGTGAGCCTCGAGACAGAGATGGCCTGCGGCGTCGGAATCTGCCAGGGATGCCCTGTACAAACCACAGCGGCAGAACTCGAGAAAACTGGAAAGAAATTTCATTTGGTCTGCACACACGGACCGTCATTCGAACGGGAGCAGATCGTATTCTAATGAGCGTGAACGAGAAATCTTCAAAATCCGCAACGACCGTCAATCTGGGAATCGAGATCGCGGGCGTACGATTTGCCAATCCGATCTTCGTAGCCAGCGGGACGTTCGGCTATGGCTCCGAAGCTGCCCGTTTCTGCGATATTAGTGGTATCGGTGCGATTGTAACGAAATCGGTTAGCTGGAATCCGCGCCCTGGTAACTTCCCACGCCGCATTGTCGAAACGCCATCCGGGATGCTCAACTCCATCGGTCTTGCAAATGTAGGTGTCGATGCATTCGTCACCGAGAAATTGCCGTATCTCGCAGAGTTCGACACAAAGATCATCGCAAACATCGCCGCGTCGAGCGTCGGGGAGTATTGCAGTGTGCTCGAGAAGATCGAAGCAAATGCGACAGGTAACTTAGTAGGCTATGAGATCAACGTAAGCTGCCCGAACGTCAAAGACGGGGGACTTTCGTTCGGCACGAATGTGGGGATGGTCGAAGAAGTTGTTCGGGCACTGCGTCCGCTGACAAAAAAACTGTTGGCGATCAAACTCACGCCGAACGTCACGAGTGTAGCACCGTTCGCACAGGCATGCGAAGATTGCGGTGCCGACGCAATATCGCTTATTAATACGGTTGTCGGCATGTCGGTGGATATCCGGACGAAACGTCCGAGGTTGTCGACGGTCACCGGAGGCCTCTCCGGTCCTGCAATTCGTCCGATTGCAATTGCGAAAGTCTACGAAGCCCGAAAAGCTACGAAACTCCCCATTATTGGGATCGGTGGGATTGCCACTGCTTCCGATGCGATGGAATTCTTCATCGTCGGCGCGAGTGCGGTGCAGATCGGTACGATGAACTTTGTGCATCCGGATGCGTCGATCCGTGTCCGTGACGAACTGACGCAACTGCTCACATCGCAGGGCTGTTCGTCTATGAAGGACGTGATCGGAACGCTCGAGGTCTCGGGCGAGATGCGGTCGCTCGGCTGGTGATCTCTACTTCGTGAAGATCAAATATTTTTCATACGGTCTGCTGCTTGGTGTTGTGCCGCTGGCACTGCTGTTCTTTCTATTTAATCGCAACGGAAATGTCTCGGGTGCGGGCGCTTCGGTCCTTGTGGATACGATCGGCTCGCATACGATATCGGTTACTGCGGTAACCCCTCCGACGAATGTCGTTCTCTTCGGCAAGCAACTGCCGCTGCTTGAAGATTGGGAGGTCCGGGAGCGGTTTGAGCGCGAATTCTATTATAATCTCGTCAATTCGGATCAATTAATCCTGTGGTGGAAACGTCTGGGCAGGTGGGAGTCTATGATCGATTCGTCGCTCGACGCGAACGGCCTCGATCGCGACCTGAAGTACCTGATGGTTGCCGAAAGCGGCGTGCGAAACGTCGAATCGCCGGCGAAGGCTCATGGTTTTTGGCAGATGATCCCGCCGACGGCCCAGCGGTGGGGCCTGCGTGTTGACGACGACATTGACGAACGCCTCGATCCGTACAAATCGACAGGTGCTGCGATCAGGTATCTCGCAACACTGAAGGCCCAGTTTAACGACTATTTGCTTGCCTGCGCTGCGTATAACATGAGCGAGGACAATGTCGCGGAGGTGCTGCGGTACCAACACCAAACGAACTATTGGAACCTCTATATCAACGAGGAAACTATGCGATATGTGTTCCGTATCGCAGCAATAAAGGAATTGCTCGAACATGGTGACCGATATGGACTCAAGTTCGGTCACGTGCCGCGATACAGCCTGCACAATGTCAAATCAATTAGTGTGAACGGGCCGATCGAAAGCATCGCAGACTGGGCAGTGGGGTTGGGGTATTCGTATAAGGATGTGAAAATTTACAATCCCTGGCTTGTCAGTCGCCGTATCCCGAGCGGGACGTTCACGATTACGGTGCCGGCCGACGATACGTCCAGAACGACCGTCCGCTAAGCCTCGGCTGAACTTCGGCGGCAGGGGGTGTGTTGCAAATTCAAGAGAAGGAATCCGATATCTATGAAATCGTTTTTGTACAGTAAGCGCCGACTTGCCTCGCTCGCAGTCGTGCTTGTGGTTTGCAGCGCACTGCTTGGCTCCCGTATTCAGCAAGCGTTCTCCCTCGATAACGAGTACCAGCAGCTGGTAAAGTTCAAAGAGGTGTTCACCCTCGTCTCGCAGTATTACGTCGACAAGGTCGATCTCGGCAAGCTCAACGAAGCCGCGATCGTCGGGTTGCTCAAAGAGCTTGACCCGCATTCGGTGTATATGCCGCCGACGAACGTGAAGCAGTCAGACGAAGATTTCCGAGGCAACTTCGAGGGAATCGGCGTGTCGTTCGCGTTGAACCACGACTCCATTCTTGTCGAACAGGTTATTCCCGGCGGCCCAAGCGAGAAGGTCGGTTTGCTTGCCGGCGATAAGATCGTGCTGATCGACGGCCGTGCGACGAAAGGGTTTACCGAAGACTCCGTCAAAAAGAACCTTCGCGGGCCGAAGGGGACACGTGTAACGGTATCCGTTGTGCGCAGCGGTTCGCCTGACCTCCTCCATTTTGAGATTACCCGTGATGTTATCCCGCTTTCCAGCGTCACCTCGCACTTCATGGTTGACGATAAGACGGCATACATTGCACTGACGCATTTCATCCAGACCTCGCATGACGAGATGGTAAAGGCACTGGAAGATCTGAAAGCGCAAGGGATGAAGTCGCTGATCCTCGACTTGCGTGGAAATCCGGGCGGATATCTCGAACAGGCTGTTGAGATCGCCGACGAGTTCATTGGCGGTACAAAGACGATCGTCTATACCAAAGGCCGCGTATCGAGCTTCGACGAGGTCGATTTCTCTCATCCGGGGCAGGCATACGAAAAGCTTCCGCTCGTGGTGCTCGTGAGCAATGGGTCGGCCAGCGCAAGCGAAATCTTTAGCGGTGCGATGCAGGATCTCGATCGTGCACCGATCGTCGGAGTCACGACATTCGGCAAAGGGCTTGTGCAGCGCCAATTCCCGTTGGGCGACGACGGCAGCGCCATTCGCCTGACGATCTCGCGGTACTACACGCCGAGCGGCCGCTCCATCCAACGCCCATACGACGGCGCGAAGTATGTGAAGGGGATTGTGAATCCTGACGGTGATGACGAAGATAATTTCTCGCATAGTATCGACGTGAACCAGGCGGACTCTTCGCGTCCGAAGTTCAAGACCGCCGGCGGCCGTATGATCTTTGGTGGCGGCGGCATCACGCCGGACTTTATCGTGAAGGCCGATACACTGACGAAATCGGGAATCGAAGTTTTCGCTTCGGCTGTGGTGTATGACTATACCAAGGATTACGTCAGCTCGAACGGTGCGTCGATGCATAAGCAGTACACGGCCGATTCATATTTGAAGAATTTCACGGTCTCCGACGAAACGATCAATTCGTTGATAGCAAAGGCCAAAGACAAGATTGCAAAAGCCGAGGAGAAAGCAGGCAAAACCGTCGATAAGCGTACAAAGCTCGACGATAAAGAACTCGAAACAGATCGCAATTTCCTCAAGGACTGGATCCGCGCCGAGATCGGCTACCAGCTCTTCGGGTACGACGTCCGTGCGAAGATTCTCTTAAAGAGCGACAAGCAATTCCAGAAAGCCTACACCCTCGTCGGCGAAGCGCAGAAGATGGCCGAGTTTTTCAAATAAGTCTTTACGATCTCTGTACTATAGAAAGACCGCGTTTCAAACGCGGTCTTTCCATTTCTATCAGACTCTCGACACGAGGCGCTCCAGAGTCTATACTTGCATATCCTCACTTCGACCAAGCGAGTGGCGGCGATCACAAAATAGCAAATTGGTTGAATCGGATGTGTTGAATTACTTTGCCTGTGATCGGAATAAGAAGTTCTCGTTGGGAAACATGGCTGTTGTTCAGTTTCAACGATTACAACGATGCCATTCTGAGAGCGGCGATTAATCGTTCGCCGAAACACACTGAGGCCCCGCCATTGCGTTTCTTCGTTGTGTGCAAGGATTTTCAGTGAAGCATCAGACCTCGCTGCTTTACCGACAATCTTCGCACACCACGACTGTTGCGCCGGGTTCGGGTACTTCGGTGCGGACGATCGGTTCGTCGGTGAACGAGCTGATGCGCACTTCGGCCGAACGGCGCCGGTCGAAGGGGATGTCGTGTTGATCGACTGCGCGACCGACGGCGAGCACGGTTAATAAACCCGACGCTTTGAGCTCGCGGTACTGGGCGATCTGTTCGGTCCAGAGGTTATCAAGGAGTACGGCGAGGTTGTAGGCGCGCAGTTCGGATAGTAATTGATTGCCGCCATACCCATATTTCTTCATCGGCGTGTCGTGACGGAAGTGCGACTTCATCGTATCGGGCACTTGCACGAAGCTCTTCGTGAAGTCGATCGTCGCGCCGAAATAGTGGCAATCGCTTCCGTAGCCACGTGGATCGGTAAAGCCTTCGACCACGACCTGCACGGGTTTGCGTTTTGCAACTGCTCGCCGAAGACATGCACTGCCAAAGGCCGATTCCATTGCCTTGAGGTGCTCGTCGATCGCATCGTCAACATCGGTCGCAAATTGTTTCCCTTTGGTGTCGAACTCGTTGTAGTCGATACACTCACTATGCGTGGGGTCGGTTGTGATCTTGAAACTGTACAGATCGTTATTCGTGCATGGTGGCTGCTCGCAGGCCGAGTCGATGAAGAGTGTCGGGCAATCTTCGTACTTCGCGAACCGCTTTGTCGTGGGACACCAATAACCTGTGACGAAGTACTGCACCTTCTTGATAGGAAATGTGTCGATGCAACTCGGTTCGTAGTAGACTGATGTATCCCACAGGAAGAGCGTATGCTGGAGCGTGTTGCGGCACAGACGAGAGGAGACGATCGTATCGACGGCACTGATGAAGCGCCCCGAATCCGGCTCGGCGCGGAGGATTGTTTGAAAGAACTTCGGATCGTTCATCGGCGACGGAGACTCGGGAAGAAAATCATCGGGCTTCAACTGCATTGGTCCCGTAACAGGGGACCGTATGATTTTCTCGTAGCCGTTTGTTGTAAAATGTACGAGTACCGACGCATGTTCCGTGGATTGATGCCGGCGCTTTCTGGTATCGAGTTCGATCTGTGCTTGTTCGCTGGTCGAGCGCACCCAACGAATATCGAAATCTTTCTTGCGACCGTTCGCTCCGGCATTCGTCGAAAACAGAAAGAACGAGCCGCCGGGAGAGATGCACGGATGCGTTTCGTCGGAGCCTTTGAAGTTGATCGCGTCGTAGGGCATTGCCTCCGGTGTGCCGCTCGGCATGCCATCGGCCGTGAGATGAACACGATAGATATCGTAATCGCCGGTCTTGTTCGATGAGTAATAAAGGTAGCCGTCGTCGCCGACAAAGGGTGTCTCTTCGCTGAACTCTGTGGTATTGATTGCATCGAGCGGTCGCGGTTTCGTCCACGCACCGCTTTCGAACGTACTGATGAACAGATCGGCCGTTCGATTGCCGGGGTTCAAGCGATCGGATGAAAAATAGAGGCGTGTGCCATCGGCCGAGAGCGCGGGGGAGTCGTCCCAATCGTTCGAGCAGACGGCATCGAGACGAGTCACGGTCCACTGCTCGTTGTGTTCTCTCATCTCATATATGTCGGTGCCGAAGTATTTTCCGTTTACGGTGCGATTCGAGGTGAACACCCCATGCGACGGGTCGCACGATGCGAACGACGGCGTTCCGTCGAGTAGTACATCATTCTCGCGGCCGTGCGATTGGTTGATCGGCGAAGATACTTCAAGCGTATTTGCAGGACAGGTCGAGTCGGACTCAAGCATGAAGATCGAACGCGAACGGCCTTGCTTCGTCGCTCGGGCAGAGGTGAACCACAATTCTGTACGACCATTCGCAAAGCTGCGGAATGCAGGGGCGTAGTCGTCGGCGGACGTATTGAGTTGCGCCCGAGCATCGGCGATCCAGAGTATAGTGATGATGAGTGCCGTGGCGCGCTTCATGCTAATTGATAGGGTATGAGGCCTGGAATACCGCGACCCAGATGCCGTTCGATTGATAGATGTTGTCGATGTAGATCAGTCCGCACCGGCCCGCCGAACTCTTGAAGAGGATGAGGTCGTGTACATTCGCCGTGATGGTCGAACTACCGCCGCCGCTCGTACAGAGTGTCTGTGCCGCGGGCGGAACTGGATCGTCGCAGAACTTGATCCCCGGCTTCGATGGTGTATAGTTCGACTGTACCTTCTGAAACTGCGTCCCGCTATTCGACACAAGCGTCAACGATGTCGCGCCGACATTCGACGCGTAGATATCGGGCGTTACGTTCGGATCGGAATTGAAGGTAAACTGATCGTTCGCCTGGAAGATAAATCCGCCATACGATGTGGTGGTGATCGCATACTGGCTGATCGCGCCGTCGAGACAGTGGATACATTGCGGAAGCGCCTGCCCGACTACCGGTAGTGTGATCGAGCACGGATCGATGGAATTCTTGAAGATCGTTGTCGGCGGCGTAGTGGCGAATACCTTCCCTGCGTCGGGAATAAAATGCAGTGTGAAGCATTGGGATCCGCCTACGGGAATCACGACGTCCTCTCCCCGATAGACGATGCCGGTGGGGTCGTAGTGGATCTCGAATTGCGGATCGTTCTGCGCATAGGTGAACGTGAAGTGCAGCTTGCCGTCGCCGGTATTTTTGATGCAAATGTAGCGACTGTTCTTATCCTCGCCGACGCAGTTGGTGATGGTATCATTTTTCAGATACGAATCGGTCGACGAGTTCGTGCTCGGTGTGTCGATACTGCAGAGTCCTTGCCCGACCTTGCCGTGATAGATAACCGGGAGCGTATCGCAATCGGTGATGGCGCCGCTTTGCGAGCGTTTCTGTACCTTGTAGAATGCAGTATCGACGAACTCGCCTCGTGTCTGCGCCGTGAAGTCGACGACCATCGACCCAAGCGACGCATGCGAGCTCAGCGTTACGCTACCACCGCCCGACGAGCCCGAGAAGGAACGCAGATTGAGCTGCGGATTCGAAAAGTTCTTAATGCGGGTGAAGAGCACGTCGCAGCCAGCGTCGTTCGAGTTGTTGATTGCGGAGAGGTCGATCGTCGTGGTCTTCGTCGGATCGCCGATATCTGCCGCATTCGTATCTTTCCCGCTCTTGTCGAGTCCGAAGCTGACCGAATCATACGAAGGACAATCGCAATTATCGCACACAATGCCTTTGCCTTTGAGATGGATGGTGATCTTCACCGACGGCGAGGCATCGATGACAATGTCGTTGCCGTCGAAGGTCACCGGTTGATGCAGAATAGACGTAAATGCGATTCGCACGGCGAGCGGTCGGGCGGAAGCCCAGGTCGCAGGGAAGTTGGTGATCGGGGTTTCGGGCGAACGGAAGAACGGCGTGATGGTCAGCCCTGCGATCGTTGGCGACGTAATCGATACGATCGACGCGCTGGGGCTACAGCCATGTGTAAAATCACCGGCGGTAAATGTTAGCGCGGTGTCTTTGTCGACACAGATCGTGCCAAGATCCACCGTCCGCTCGAATGTCGTGGTGCCGCAGGGAATACTGTCGCGACGTTCGAACACGAATGTCTCGCTGTGATCGGTACAGGGCATGACAAAGCGGATGGTATCGTGTGCGGGCGAGTACTTCGTCAAAGCGGTAGATACTGGCGGCTCCGCAACTGCAAAATATCGCTCGCCGAGGATCGGGACTGTGAGCGAATAGAAACTCGTCGATGCTGCATCGTCGATCGTATTCGGGACGACAAGCGAACTATCGGCTGCGCGGTAGAGTGCAATATGCGCGCCGGGCATGGCGATGCCGGACGAATCGCGAACGAGCAACCGCAGTTTGACCGGAACGGTGTTCGTCCCTGGTTGTGTCGGAAGCTGGCAACTGAGCCCCGCGATCACAGCCATCGCAAGCAGGGCATAGAACGATCTGGTGCGAATGGCTACCATGAGAGTCGGTATGCTCCTTTGAGTGTGATACTATGCACCGTGTTTCTATTGATGACGGAACGATCGACGCATTCCTCACACGGCGTTGCCAGATGTAGCTGCATGTAGCGATACCCGAGCGTCAGAATCAGAATATCGGCGATCGGTACGCCAATCCCGGCGCCGAGCAAGATCGGTTTCCGTGCTTCTGGGTTGACTACGTTATCGGGTGTTCCGCTTCCGGTAAATTTGCTATCGAAGAGCGTACCACCTTCGATATACGCGAACGGGCGGAATGACGGCCGAATAAGCACATGATCCTCTTGCAAGATCACGCTTGAGTCTTCGGCAGAGCCGGTCGGACGTGCTTCATACCCATCGGATGCAACGGCTGCGGTTAGGCCGAGTGGCGTGCGAAATGCACAACTATCCGGTAAGAAGGTATTGATCGTCTGGTATTGCCCGTGCGCGAACAAGTCGTATCGAAGCTGTAGGTACAATGGGAATCGTGTTCGCCCACCTTCGAAGAGCGCCCCGCCGCCGACGGCTGCCGTGAAATGATCGCCGAGTGCGTCGCCAAGTGGTGCGAATATGGCTTCGAGTGCGAAGTAGGTTGAGGTAAAACCGATCTTGCGCCCCGACGTATCGCTGCCACCGTAGCCGACAAGCCCGGTGAATTCTACAAAACTGCGTTCGTCTTTGGTGAGGGTATGGTTGAATACTTCACGAGCAGGCAGTACGGGATAGCGAAGCGGATCATGCGTTCCGCCGATGCCTTCGTGTAAAAATGAACTGACGAACGCGGCATCCACTGTCGTGTCGTGGCAGCGGCCTCCTTCGAGATAGGTGAGTCGGATGGCCTGCCGGTCGAGTCCGCCGACGCTCATGATGGTGCGATTGGCCGACCGGACGCCCCGCAAGAGCGTACCGTCGGAGAACTGGACGTCCATCGTCGAGTCGGAGAAGCTGGCCATGGCGCCGGGCCGCTTGCAGGGCTCGCAGTCGTTTGTCTGCGACCGAGCCACTACTGCCGCTGTCAGCAGCAAGGCGGTAACGATAATGATATGTCTAATTTGGGCGAATTGCATGAACGCATGTCCGTGATCCGGTTGACAAAGATACGGTCGTAGAATATGGGATATTGTAACTCAGAAATGTTTTAGAGTAACAAAATCGTGGTCAAGGTGTTTGTTATTATTGTCCAGTATTTCATCATCGGATTATTCTCTATGAAGCCCCTCGCACAGTTGTGGCTGTTTCAAATCCTCCTCATCGCCGCGGCGACGAGCTTCGCTCAGCAACCGATCCACGTAACCGTCCATAAATCGGATCGCGCAAGTTCGCTTGCAAATGCCTCCAAACTCGGCAGGGATTACTGGTTCGCGATTCCGCAGAATTTTCAGGCAAATGTTGACCCAACCCGATACTTTTACCTGTATATATCCTCTCCGAATAATGCCACTGTATACGCGCAGTTTGGCAACGGCCCTGTGCTTCAGCGTCTCGTGAACGCAAATTCGTTCGTTGCGCTCGCGTCGAGCGTCAATGACTTCGGGAAGTCGATCGAATTACAGAGTTCGGGGATAATAGAGAACAAGACTGTCCATGTCTGGTCACCGGACGCAGATATCGCCGTTTCTTTTCTTTCACGAGCGCCGTTCACCAGTGACGGGATGTCGAGCTTGCCGGCTTCGGGGTGGGGGAAGGACTATGTAGTCGCAGCGTACAGTGCGTTCCTGGTCGATCCGAGTCTTGCTGATATGCCTTCCGAGTTTGTCGTTGTGGCGAATCATGATTCCACGACTGTTACGATCACGCCCAGCTTTGACATCCGCCAGAACGGGAAGCCTACGGCAGTTGCCCATGCGGCCGGGACTCCCTTCACGGTAATGCTTATGCGCGGCGAATGCGTGCAGTTCCAGTCCGTCGGTCCGGTTTCCGGGAGTGTCCCGGATCTTACCGGTACGCTCGTCCACGCGAATCATCCGGTCGGCGTGATGGGTGCGTCCGTCTGTCCCAACATTCCTGCTCCCGATGCATCGTGCGACTACGTTCTCGAAATGCTTCCGCCCACCCAAGCATGGGGACAGCACTATTTTTCCGGCCCGTTTGCCGGAAGACAGTACGGTGGAGATGCATTTCTCATTATCGGAACTCAGCCATCGCAGGCGATCATGCGCAACGGATCCTCGGTCTATTCGATCGACACGAAGATGGCTCCGTTGTTTCTATATGATATTTCCGACGCTTCCGAATGGACAAGTACTGCACCATTTCTACTCGTGCAGTATATCGAGTCCTCCACCCATACCGCACCATCGGTGAGCAAGCGAAATTCCGGTGACCCGGCAATGATGGTGCTGGAGCCGGTCGAGCAGTACTCAACAAGCGCAAGTTGCATAATTCCTGCACTTGGAGGGTCGCTTGGTGCGGGGCAGCCCGACTTTACGAATTATATAAATATCTTTACTCCGGTCGCCAATGACTCGAAAGTCATGGTCGATGGAATTGGCGTCAATCAATTGTTGGGCACGTCACGAGTCAAGAAACAGATCGGTAATTCAACTTGGGAGCATATCCAAGTCAAGTTCAATAGTGCGGGTGGTGGTGCGGGCGGCCATACCATTACCTCAACGGCCGAGGTAGGCGTTTCATCGTATGGCTATACGACCGACGACAGCTACGCGTGGCCTTCGGCGCTCGGACATCGCGCACTGTTCTTACTCGATACGGTGGCTCCGGACGCAAGTCTTCAAGCATCGGGCTGTTTTGGCGGCCTGGTTCAGTTGCGCGAGGCTGGATCGAGCCATTCCGGTTTGGGAGCGATCGTGATCGACTCGCTCTACAATGTCGGGTTTAACCCGTCGTTGAACGATCTGGAGGTGACAGCTGAAGATAGTGCGAGCTTTTCCGTTGCATCGCTCGATAGTACGAGAGAAGCCTTCGTCAGGCTTACCGTCACCGACCTCGCAGGCAACATGACGACCATCGACATTGCCATCGACGCAGGAGCGGCTCTTGCAGCTCATGGAAAGACCAACGTAGAGTTTGTCGCGAATACGCCCGATACGCTTTCCCTGACGTTAGTGAATACCGGAAAACTGGCAATCAATCTCAGCAACCTAAAGCTCGATCCGTCGGGGTCTGCAGGGTTCACGCTGCTCGACAAACCGTCGTCTTCGCTCGCTGCTGGTGATTCCATCGTCGTCCATGTTCAATTCGTTTCGAGTATTTCCGGGGCATACAGTACCACGTTACTGCTCGACGCCGATTGCATGCATTTTGCTCAGCTTCTGCTCGCCGGTTCGGGGCCGGTCGGCAAAGGATTCGTAATACCGTGCATCGCGGTCGGGACGTCGCAGATCGATTCGGTAAAGATCTCGAATTTGGGGATCGGTGACAAGGTCATCGATTCGGTATGGTGCACCCCACCGACGTCTTTCAATATCGTAACTTCTGTCACTTCGGCAAACCCGATCACCGTCTCATCCGGCGCAAGCGCATATATTTCTGTGCGGTTCACACCCACGCAAACCGGTAATGACAGCTCGTTCTTCACTGTCCACTTTACCGACGGCACGACGCTAACGTTGCTGGTGTATGGTTGCGGTCTCGAAAGCGGAGTAACGCCGGAATATGGCTCGGGGAATTCGCTTGCCATTCGTGAGGTCTCGCCGAACCCGGCGCATCGCGGACAATCGCTCGAATTCTCGTACACACTGCCGACGAGCGGCGTGATGGAACTTCAACTTCTGAACGCACTCGGACAAGTAGTTGCAACTCCGATCATGCAGCACCTCGAGCAGGCAGGCGAACACCAGGTGCGATACCAACTGCCTGCGTCATTAGCGGCCGGTGTGTATTATTACCGCTTCGTCTTTGGCAACGAACATCGTAGCGGCATGGTCGTCATTGAGTGACGAATGGGCGCGGACGCCGCAACGCATATACACCATATGGACACGCTTTTTCTGACGGGCTCTTCCGGCGGTCTCGGTCGCGGTATCCGCGAGTCATATCTCGCAGCGGGATGGAATGTCGCGGGCTTCGATGTGCTCGACGACGGTTTCACGCACGAGCGCTTCGCATTCGCGAAGATCAATAGTACGGACGAGCAATCCGTTCGCGAGGCGTATGGTGTGCTTGCCGCGAAACTCGGCGCACCGATGCAACTGATTGCAACCATTGGCGGCCTGAAGCCCTGGGCGGCGCACGAAGAGATGCCGATCGAGGATTTCCGTTTTGTGCTTGATCTCAATATTGTTTCCACATTCGTCACCGTCAAAGAGGCAACCAAACTCATGAAGCCGCTCGGTCGTGGTTCGATCGTCACGATCGGCGCCGAGACGGCGCTGCATCCCGATCCGAAGAAGTCGGCGTATGTCGCGGCAAAATCCGCAGTGATCGCATTTACCCAGACGATCGCTCTCGAAACAAAGGAATACGGCGTCACTGCGAATTGTATCATACCGACCGTTATCAACACCCCTGCCAATCTCTCGTGGGGTTCACCCGAAGATATTCCGCGATGGACAACGCCGGAGGACATCGCGGCCCTTTGCCAGTTCCTTGCCAGGGATGCCGGACGAGCGGTAAACGGTGCGCAATTGCGGGTACCTAACAAGATGTGATCTTGTTATAGGGCTCTCAATACCATTCTGCAATCGTTATGTCGCTGAAGGAACGTATCACGACCGAACTCACGGCCGCCATGAAATCGGGCGAGAAGCTTCGCACCGAAACACTGCGCAGTCTGCGCGCACTCATCCTCGAGTTTGAAAAAAGCGGCGCAGACCGCGAGATGAACGCCGACGATGAGATGAAGCTCTTGATGTCGGCCGCAAAGAAGCGCAAGGACGCCATCGAGATCTATCAGACAAATAACCGTCCGGAGCTTGCCGAGAAGGAGCAACACGAGCTCGTTATTATCCAGGAGTTTCTGCCGAAGCAGCTTTCGCGCGAGGAGATCGCTGCGAAAGTGGAGGCGATGATCGCAAGCACCGGTGCCGCAGGCCCTGCCGATACGAACAAGGTCATCGGTCCGCTGATGAAAGAACTCAAAGGACAGGCTGACGGCAAGACCGTACAGGAAGTCGTCAAAGAGAAGCTTGCAGCGCTGGCGTCGTAAATGACGATCGACATCGTGATCGGTATCTTGCTCGCCTTGGCGATCTACAAAGGCTACCGCCGCGGTGCGGTGGATATCGTAGCATCCTTCATTCTCTTTGTCGCGGCATTGTTCGTGGCTTCGGCCATCGGGACTGTCGTCGGCAAGGCACTGCTGGGCTCGTCGTATCTGCACCCTGTGATCGGCTTCTTCATCGTGTTTCTGGTGTTGATGGTGATCGGCTCGTCCATCATTAAGCGCATCAAACCGAAGAAAGGTGTGATCTCTGGGCTCGACCGGATCGCCGGGGCCGGCCTCGGCGGACTTCGGATGCTGCTTGTGATCGGCTTGGTCGCCGCATTCTTCCGTCTGTTCCACGTGCCGTCGAGCAGCACGATGAAAGGTGCGGTACTTTATCCGGCCGCACTACATACTACTTCACTTGTCGTTGCACAGATCAAACCGCTGGCAACGAGCACATCGGACGAGTTCTTCAACGACCGTCCTGTTCAGCCTTCCACCCAGAATGACCACTGACGTTTCTCCCGAGACGATCGCACAAAGCGAATCTACAGAGTTGCACAGCGCATTCTTGCGCCGCATTCCGCCGTCGTTCCGCCATGCCGCCGAGAAGTTGGAATTCCAACTAATCCTCGACGCGCATCTGCGCCACTCTTCTACAGTGTTCGGACGTCTTGCACTTTCTAATGAACTCGTGCCGTCGCTCGACCGTGAGAAGATCGAGCGGTCGTTCTCCGAGATCTCGGAATTCCGCGGACTCATCGAAGCAGGGGAGATGCCGTCGTTCGCCGGGCTGAGCGATATCCGAACGACACTGCACAAGGTGGATATCGAAGGCAGTACGATCTATCAGGACGAGGGATTGCCGCTCGTGCAGTCGATGAAGACGATGCGACTGCTGCGCGAGTTCTTCGCAAAACGCAATGCAGGTGTCCCGACGCTCTGGCGTTCGGCTATTCATCTCTTCGAAGACCGCCTGCTCGAGATGGCCTTCGATGCCGTCTTCGACGAGAATGGGAATGTGCGCGACAATGCGAGCTCAGAGCTGCATTCGATCCGCCGCGAGATCGTCGCGACGAGCGAGCGGTTGCGCAACAGGCTTGCCGCGCTCATCAAGAAATATAGCGAAGAGGATATTCTGCAGGAGCAGATCATCACGCAGCGCGACGGAAGAGCCGTCATTCCGGTCAAGGCCGAGAATAAGCGCAAGGTGCAGGGGATGATCCACTCCGTTTCGCAGACGGGGCAGACGATCTACATCGAGCCTTCGGAGACCATCGACCTCAACAACGAGATGCGCTCGCTCGAGTTTACCGAGCAGCGCGAGATCGACCGGATCCTCAGAGAATTGACCGAACGGCTCCGTAACTCGGTGCGTCCGTTGATGAAGTCCACCGAACTCTGCGGCCATCTCGAAGCAGTGTACGCAAAAGCTCGCTATGCGAACAGTATCTGGGCATCCACGCCCGCATTACCCGAGCAGAAGCGACCGAACGATCTGCGACTCGTGCTCAAAGAAGCGCGTCACCCGTTCCTGATCGCGAAACTTGGTAAGGAGAAGACCGTCCCGTTCTCGATCGAACTTGATAACGAGAAGCATACGCTGGTGCTCACCGGCCCGAATGCCGGTGGTAAGACAGTGCTGCTCAAGACGACCGGGCTGGCGCTCTTGATGGCGCAGGCTGGGTTGCCGATCCCGGTGGAAGGACCGTCCGAAGTGCCGAGCCTCGACGGGCTCTATGTTGATATCGGTGACTCGCAGTCTATTGCGGACGATCTCTCAACCTTCAGCTCGCATGTGAAGTCGCTCAAAGAGATCCTTTCACGAGTGAACGAACACAGCGTTGTGTTGCTCGATGAAATAGGATCGGGTACAGCACCGGAAGAGGGTGGCCCGCTTGCTGAGAGCATCCTCGAGCATCTGACGCGTGCTGCAGGTTTTACGATCGCAACGACGCACTACGGCCGTTTGGCCGGTTTTGCGGAGTCGGTCGAAGGAGCGGTCAACGGCTCAATGGAATTCTCCGCAGAGACACTACAGCCGACGTACCGCTTCCGTATGGGCGTGCCGGGGTCGTCGCATGCGTTCGACATTGCCGAACGCTACGAACTTCCGAAGAAAATCATCGCCCGCGCTCGCGAGCTTGCAGGCGGCAAGACGAATCGTCTCCAACAACTCATCGATTCGCTCAGCGAGAAGGAGCAAGAGCTTGCGGGGCGAAATATCGAACTTGATAAAGAACTTGGCAAAGCTCGCTTTGAACGACTGGAGTTCGAGCGACGCAATGACGAGATCTCATCGGAGCGAAAAAAGATACTCTCGACCGCATCCCGTCAAGCCGACGAAATCTTATCGAAGGCGAACAGCTATGTCGAGCGCGCCATCCGCGAAGCGCGCGAAGCTGCCACGCCGAGCGGGCCGACGCAGTCCGAGCAGGATCTGGCGACACTGCGGGTGAAGCAGAAGACAGAACTGAAGGCACTTGCGGATTCGCTCGAAGAACACATTGACAAGAGCGTCGCGAAGACAAACGCCGACCTGAAGCTCGAGGTTGGTGCGAAAGTCAGGATGCTCTCGAACCCGTCGCAAGCGGGCGAGGTGCTCTCGATCGATGGGAAGGATATCGAAGTGCTGTTCGGTTCGCTCAAGATGCGCACGAAGGCGTCGCAATTGGAAGTTGTCTCGAATGCCGATGCACGGCGCGAGGAACGGAAGCAGATCGCAAAGGTCGGTACCTACTTCGACGAGATGTTCAAACCTCGTATCGATCTGCGCGGGAAATATGGCGACGAAGGTGTGATGGAGGTCGAGAAGTTCATTCACGATGCGAACGCGCGTGGGTTGAATAAGGTGGAGATCCTCCATGGCACCGGAAGCGGCGCACTCGGACGCCGCATTCAGCAGTATCTTCGTACCGAGCCCATCGTCGCCTCGTTCCGATTTGGCGAACGCACCGAAGGCGGTATGGGCGTGACCATCGTTGAGCTGAAATAGCACCGCGTGAGACGAATACTCATACTTCTGTGCTTGCTCTGGAGTGCCGACGCCGCATTCGCATCGCGCATTGATACCGTATTCGTTACGAGCGATTCCGTCTCGCTCGCACTGAGCTACTACGTGCCGGCGAGCGCCATGCCCGCGAGTGGGTATCCGGCGATCCTGTGTGTGCATGGCTTCGGTGGCTCGAAAGCCGACTACGATGCTGTTGCGACGGTCTACGCGAATGCAGGCTACTTCGTCGTTGCCTATACCGTGCGAGGCGAGGGTATTGGCGCGCCTGCAGGCAATCAGTCTGGTGGACAGTTTAATTGGTTCACCGGCGACAGAGAGCTTCAAGATGTGGCGGAGATCATCGACTGGATGCGCCGTCTTCCGGACGTTGATAGTACTCGTGTTGGCATGGAAGGCGCATCGCAGGGCGGCCTCACGACGTGGGGTGCGATCGCAAAGCACGTGCCGGTGAAGTGTGCGGTGCCGATCATCGCCGTGCCGAACTACGCCGAGACCTTCACGTTCAACGGCTGCATGAACTATGCGTTCGTGGCTGCGGTGAACGGGGCGCAACAGTTGGGGCGCGTCAATCTGGGGAAGTATATCACCGACACCATCATCCCGACG
Organism: Bacteroidota bacterium; assembly: GCA_018266755.1. Classification (NCBI taxonomy): domain Bacteria; kingdom Pseudomonadati; phylum Bacteroidota; species Bacteroidota bacterium. The sequence goes on along the minus strand of JAFDZW010000006.1, from coordinate 110,087 downwards.
ATCAGCGCGGATAATTATTCGAGCCTGACCCAACTGCTCGGTAAGCGCGACCTCGGCGCAAAGATCCGCTCGGTGAATATTCCGATCTTTCTGCAATGCAGTTGGTATGATCAACTATTCGGGACGGGAGCAGTACTTCATGCATACGATTCTATCCGTACACCGAAGAAGCTCCTCATTTGGGCAGGAGACCACTCCGTACCAGGCGGAGCGATCGGCGATGAACGTCTGGCGCTGACACTTCGCTTCTATAACAGGTGGCTTCGGGGCGATACGACGGAGAACATCATGAACCCCGACTCCGCCGTCACGTTCTACGAGACGGATAATTCCTCATCGTTTGCGACATCGAACGCACAGCTGCACGCGAACCTTGAGCCACAGACATTCACGAAGCGTTATTTCTTCGGACCCGGCGGGTCGCTGATGGAGCAGCCGCAGTCACAGCCGCTAGTGGCATCGTCTGCGTACATCCAAAATCTGACGAATGATCTTACCTACTATTTCACGACCCCACCGCTCGATTCCGACCGGACCTTCATGAACGCCGGTGCGTATCTTCAACTCGGTTCGAGTGGATTGCGATATCAGGCAAACATACTTCTGTGGGATGTTGACGATACAGGACATACTGTGATGTTCACGCGGGGCGCATCGGAAGTACGAACGGATAAGGCCGGGCGTGCGACGATCGCGTATCGGTTGAACCCGGTCGTACACACCATACGCAAAGGCCACCGACTTCGCGCATCGCTCAAGTTCGGGATGCCGCTGCTGGTATCGTCCGATGAATTCGGGCAATCGGCGTTCGCGCCGCAGGAGAGTGCGTTCGATACGCTCTTCAGCCAGAGCCAGCAGTACAGTTATCTCGTCTTCTCGGCGTTTCAACTCCCCGATCCTGCCGCTGTGCGGCCTGAAACTGTGGGGGTGACGCAGCCGACGAGTTCGATCGTTGTCTTGCTGGGCGAACCGATACTGGCCGCGAGCAGCGAAACGGTGTTATATGATCTTCGTGGTGTGTGCGTGTCGCATGCCGATGTGAATCTTCTTATTCCTACCGAGCATCTAACTCCCGGATTGTACTTCCTGCGTGACAGACGCAGTAGCGGGGTTGTGATGCGGAAGGTACTGATCCTACGAGACCATTGAAACAATTCAAGACGATCTTAGTCGCCAATCGTTCGGAGATCGCGCGTCGCGTGATCCGTTCGGCACATGAGTGCGGGTACCGTGCTGCAGCAATCTGTTCGCCGCATGACGAAACGGCGCTCTATGTCCGAGAGGCCGACGCGTACACGCGCCTCGCCGGAAACACCCCGCGCGAATCGTATCTCGATATTGAGCAAGTACTCGATGCTGCCTTGAAGATGAAGGCCGATGCGGTGCATCCCGGTTATGGCTTCCTCTCAGAGAACGCGGCGTTCTCGCAGGCATGTGTAGACCGCGGGATCGTGTTTATCGGCCCCACGCCCGAAGCGATCGACCTGCTCGGCGATAAGACGAAGGCCCGCGTGATCGCGCAGAAGCTTGGGGTCCCGACGCCGGGCGGTACGACGGAAGCGCTCAACGACGCCAGCGAAGCAAAGGCGGTCGCGAAGCGCGTCGGATATCCCGTCCTGCTCAAAGCCGCAGCAGGCGGTGGCGGCAAAGGAATGCGCGTGGTCGAGAAGGAAGAGGACATCGAAAGCTCGCTCGCTCGTGCACAGGGCGAAGCGCTGAGTGCATTCGGTGATGACAGAGTGTACGTCGAGAAGTATATCACGAGGCCGCGACATATCGAATTTCAAGTGCTCGCAGACACTCACGGCAACGCCGTCTATCTCGGCGAGCGCGAGTGCTCGATCCAACGTCGGCATCAGAAGCTTGTTGAAGAAGCGCCGTCGGTCGTCCTGACGCCCGAACTTCGCAAGGAGATGGGCGAAGCAGCGATCTCACTGGTGCGAGAAGCGAAGTATGAAGGCGCCGGGACTGTTGAGTTTCTTGTCGATGAGAACGGGAAATACTACTTCCTTGAGGTGAACACTCGTCTGCAGGTGGAGCATCCGATCACGGAGTTCATCACCGGGTACGATCTGGTGCGCGAGCAATTCCGTATTGCCGAAGGCGCGAAGCTGCCATTCAAGCAGAAGGATATTGTCCTTCGCGGGCATGCGATCGAAGTACGCATTCAGGCAGAGGATGTTTGGAACGAGTTCTTGCCGAGTCTCGGGACGATCTCGCATGTTCGCCACCCTAGCGGCGCATTCGTTCGCAACGACAGTGCGATGTATCCGGGCCTCGAAGTATCGGGATACTACGACTCGCTGCTCTCGAAGCTCATCGTCTGGGACATGACCCGCGACGGGGCGATCGCCCGCATGAAGCGCGCACTCGAGGAGATGCGTGTGGCCGGCGTGTCGACGACGATCCCGTTCCACCGCTTTGTGATGGGTAACGACACATTCAAGAGCGGAGCTCTCTCGACAAAGTTTGTAGAAGAAGAATTTACCGCTGAGCGCAAGGATGCGATCTATGGCGCATTGCTCCAGGAGCAAACGCCTGCGTTGCTTGCCGCCGCTCAGCATGCACAGATGAACAGGCAACGACAACTATTTGTAGGAGTGAACAATGCATCATGAAGCGACATGTGAATGGAAGGGCGGCTTCGAGTTCGACGGCACCATAGAGGGATTTCACATCACCCTGGACGGCGCCCATAAGGACGGCAGCCCCATGAAGGGTCCGACACCGAAACCATTACTACTGCTTGCGACCGCAGGCTGCACGGGAATGGACGTGGTGCTCATGCTCGAGAAGATGCAGGTCAAGCCGGACTCGTTCTCCATTGACGTCAAAGCCGACGGAGGCGATGAGCATCCGAAGGTCTATACGGATATGAAGATCATCTACCGTTTCACCGGCGAAGGGCTCGAGGCCTCGCGCGACAAGATCGAGCGTGCGGTCTCGCTTTCGCAGGAGAAGTACTGTGGGGTTTCGACGATGTTGCGCAAAGCAATGGAAGTCTCAACCGAAATCCTGATCAATTAGCATCATCGGCGTGCCCACCGGAGCAAGTTTGCCACAGCGTCGGCTCGATTGCCGTAAGTTTGTGCTATGTTCCAGTCAAAACACAGACGCCAGTCATTGGTAACGGCGATCGGTGGCGCACTGCTGATGCTTCTCTCCTCCGCATCGGGTCTTATTGCCCAGAACGCCACAGAGATCGTCCGGCAAGCCGACCAAAAACAGCGCGGCAAAAGCTCGGAGGCCACCCTCACGATCCGTATCGTCCGCCCAAGCTATTCTCGGGAGATGATGATGCACACCTGGTCGAAGGGAAGCGACCTTGCGCTGGTGCTGGTCACCGCCCCGGCCCGCGAAAAGGGGACGGTCTTTCTCAAGCGTAAACGTGAAGTGTGGAATTGGCTACCGAGCATTGAGCGCACGGTGAAGCTCCCGCCTTCGATGATGAGCGAGTCGTGGATGGGTACCGATTTCACGAATGACGATCTCGTCCGCGAAGCGAGCGTTGTGGACGACTACACGCACACGCTGCTCGGTGAAGCGTCCATCGAGGGTGAGTCTTGCTATAAGGTTCAGCTGATCCCCAAGAAGGAAGCGGCAGTCGTGTGGGGGAAGGTCATTCTTTGGATCGAGAAGAAAGAACTACTGATCCTCCGAGCCGAGTACTACGATGAAGACGGTTCGCTTGTGAATACGCTCTCCGGTTCGGATGTGAAGAAGATCGGCGGCAGAATGGTCGTCACACGGCTGGAAATGGTCCCGGCCGACAAACCCGGCAACAAGACGATTCTGAGCTACACGGATTTGAAGTTCGACCTGCCCCTCAAGGACGAACTATTCCGCACTGAGTCAATGCAAACGGTGAAATGATCGGCCGTCTGGTATGGCGAAACATCTGGAGGAACAAACGCCGTGCGTTCATCACGATGGCGTCGGTACTCTTCGCCGTCCTTCTTGCGATCGTCATGCGTTCGTTGCAGCAGGGGGCGTTCGAACAACTGATCCGAAATGTCGTGAGCTTTCACTCCGGTTGGATACAGGTGCACCGTGCCGGCTACTGGGACGAGCAAACGATCGATCATAGCTTCGCACTCGATAGCAACGTAACCCGTGCGATCCGCCAAGACGCCCGCGTGAAGGTAGTACTGCCGAGGTTGGAGTCGTTCGTGCTTGCGACCGGCACCGGCGATACCAAAGGATGTTTGTGCGTGGGTACCGATCCCACGGGTGAGGACCAGCTTACCGGTCTTCGCAGTCGGGTCGTCGAGGGACGGTATTTCACCGTCGATGATCGCGGCGCACTCGTCGCTGCCGGGCTTGCAAAGAAGTTATCGCTGCATGTCGGTGATACCGTGGTGATGCTGAGCCAAGGATATCAGGGTGTGCAAGCAGCCGCAAAGTATCCGGTGATCGGGATCGTGTCCTTCGCGTCCCCGCCGCTGAATGCGTCAACGTTGTTCCTGCCGCTTCCCGCGATGCAAGATTTTCTCGGAGCAGATGGCCGGGTCACAGCACTCGCGTTGTCTCTGAGCGATGAGCGAGAACTATATGAAATCGACTCCTCGCTGCAGCATACGCTCGGAAGCTCGTACGAGGTGATGACGTGGGAGACGCTCATGCCGGAGATCAAGACCCACATGGAAGCCGATGGTATGTTCTATTGGATCATGATCGGTATCCTGTATTGTGTGATCGCCTTCGGCATCTTCGGTACCGCCCTCATGATGATGAACGAGCGGACATACGAGCTTGGGATGCTTGTTGCAGTCGGGATGAAGCGACGGGCGATCGCGATGATGCTCTTTGGCGAGACGCTTGCGACTTCGTTGCTCGGTGCGCTCGCCGGAGCGATCGTTAGCTTACCGGTCGTGTGGTTCATGCACGACCACCCGATCCGCTTCACCGGGCGGATCGCCGAGGTGTACGCACAATTCGGCTTCGAGCCGGTCATGCCGACGACCGTCGAACTTCGGATCTTCACCGAGCAGGCGTCGATCGTGTTCGTCGTGTCGATCCTCATCGGGCTCTACCCGCTGTTCAAAGCACGCCGTATTGACCCTGTATTGAGCATGAAGCGATGACGAGGCTCCTGACCATAGCGTGGCGCAACGTGTGGCGGCATCCTGCCCGGAGCATGGTCATTATCATGTCGGTCGCGCTCGGACTCTGGGCCGGGATGTTCGTTATGAGCTTCTATGTCGGGTTCGGGGAGGAGCGCGTTGCCAGCGCGATCGAGACCGAGATCTCCCATATCCAGATCCATCATCCGAAGTTCAAGGACGATGAGGATGTTCGCTTCAGTATCCCGAATGCTGCTCGGGTGACGTCCGTCGTTCGATCGTTGCCACAAGTGGCGGCGATCTCTCCGCGGCTGATCGCGCGTGGAATGATCGGCTCGGCCAACGGAAGCACCGGCGTGGAAGTGAATGGGGTAGACCCGCAGGACGAAGCGCGGGTGACGAAGCTGCCGACCAAACTCATCGACGGGAAATATTTCCCGGGGCAGAAACACAACGAACTGCTCGTCGGGCAGAAGCTTGCACAGAAACTGAAGGCGCGGATCGGTTCGAAGCTGGTGGTAACGCTGCTCGACACGAGCGGGAACATCGTCGCGGGTGCGTTTCGCGTTGCGGGCATCTTCCGAACGAAAAACGAACCGTACGACGAGCGAAATGTCTTTGCGCTTTCGAGCGATCTGGACGGACTTTTCGGCGTCGATTCTCTGTGCACGGAGATCGCGGTCTTACTACACACTTCGACGCAAGTGGATACGGTCGCGCCCGAGCTCGCCAAGAAATTCCCGCAGTTGCTCGTGCAAGACTGGCGGAGCATTTCGCCGGAGCTCGACCTGGTCGTTTCGTCGATCGATATGACGATGTATATCTTCATGGGTATCGTGCTGCTGGCGATGGCGTTCGGGATCGTGAACACAATGCTCATGGCGGTGCTCGAGCGCACCCGCGAGATCGGGATGCTGATTGCGCTCGGAATGAACCGTCGGCGCGTGTTCGGGATGATCGTCTCCGAGACGTTCTTTCTTGTGCTCGTCGGGTGTCCGGTCGGGATGCTAATGACGTTCGCGACGGTCAGTTATTTCGGCAAGTATGGGATCGACATCAGCGCATTTCAGCAATCGTTGCGTGCGTTCGGGTATGAGGACGTCGTGTACCCGAAGCTCGGGGCGGAGCATTATGTTCTGGTGCTGGTGCTCGTGGCCGTCACCGCATTTCTGTCGGCGATGTTCCCAGCGCGAAAAGCGTTGAAACTTCAACCGGCGGAAGCAATTCGGAAATGAACTATGCAAACAGTCATTGATACGCACAACGTCTCGAAGGTCTATCAGGAGGCTGTGCCGGTGCATGCGGTGAACAACGTGCATCTGCATATTGAGAAGGGAGAGTTTGTTGCGTTGGTCGGTCCGTCGGGTAGCGGGAAGACGACGCTGCTGAACATGATTGGAGGACTTGACAAGCCTACCACTGGACATGTGGAAGTCGGTGGGGTGAACATCACGGGGCTCAAGGATAATGAGCTGATCGATTTCCGCCTCAAGAACATCGGCTTTGTGTTCCAGTCGTACAATCTTATTCCTGTCCTGACCGCAGGGGAAAACATCGAATTTATCATGTTACTGCAAGGCCGCGGGAAGAGCGAGCGTACGGCGCGTGTGGTGGAGCTATTGCGAGAAGTAGGTATTGAGGACAAGCGGGACACACGACCTTCGGATCTGAGCGGAGGACAGCAACAACGCGTTGCGGTCGCCCGGGCGCTCGCCTCGAAACCACAGTTCGTGCTTGCCGACGAGCCGACAGCGAATCTCGATTCGAAATCCGCCTCGACGCTCCTGGACATGATGCTCACGCTCAACCGTGAGGAGCAAATGACGTTCGTGTTCTCGACGCACGATGCACGGGTGATCGAACGGGCCCGGAGGGTAATCACGCTCGAGGACGGACGTGTGGTCTCCGATGTCCCGAACGCAGCATGATCCGACGGTTCGGAGTTCTCGCATTCATCTTGCTGTCACTGAGCGGCGTTGCTCGGGCGCAGGATGATAGTTCGCGACGGGATATTTCGGTCCATGATTTCCGCGGCTATCTCAAGCAACTGACGATCTTCCAGTTCGCGAGAAGCATCGATACCGTTGTCACACTCGGCGAACTACATAATCGTCTTGGGCTCTCGGTCTCGATCGGGTCGAGACTTGAGTTACACGCCGAAGCGCGCACCAGACTTTACTACGGTGAGGGAGTTCGCTATGTCAGCGATGCGTCGCAGTTGGTCGGCTCATCGAATGAATCGATCATGTGGGCACATAACCGCTCGTTGATTCTTCATACGATGCTAGATCGATTGTATTTGGACGAAACGGATGGCGATCTTTCCGTTCGTGCCGGTATTCAGAGGTTGAACTGGGGGATCAATACCATTTGGACACCAAACGACATTTTCAATTCGTACAATGTCTTCGACTTCGATTACGAAGAAGGGCCGGGGGCCGAGGCCGTGCGAGCCCGCTATACGATCGAGCCAGGCTTGTCAGTCGAAGGGGCGTTCGAGAACAGAGCGTGGAGAGATATGACGGCAGCGGTTCGAGCGATGTGGAATGTCGGCGGATACGATCTGCAGGCACTTGCAGGGGCCTTTCGCGGAAGCCCTGTTGCGGGTGTCGGCTTTGCGGGCAATATAGGCGATGCAGGTTGGAAGGGGGAGGCAAGCTACTTCGGCGCCAGTTCCGGGCACACTTCGGCGGTGACGGCATCCATGACGTTCGATCATGTGATCGGCGGTTACTTCCTCACACTTTCAGGTCTGTATTGCAGCGACGTGCCTGCATCGGCGGCTTCCGGGGGGGAGCTCTTCGACGCGACCCGCACCGCACGGCAGTTGATGCCGTTTCGATACACGGGGTATCTATCGGCTTCGAAGGCCTTCACACCGCTCTTCACCGCGACGGCTGCGGTTCTCTACTCGCCGACCAACGGATCGCTCATCCTGTTCCCAAGCATTGCGTATTCGCTCGCGGAGAACGTCGATGCCGATCTTACGCTCGAATCCTTCTTCAATAATGCGACGGGGCCATACGCCGCCGCGGCAAACGCGTTCTTCCTTCGTCTGCGCTGGAGCTTTTAAGCGGGGTTACGCCGGTTGGGATGGCTGATAGTTGGCCAGATACGTTTTCAATGCTTCGACACGGTTGAGCCAGCCTTTGAGGAAGACTTGCAGTTTCGGGTTCTGTGTCGCGAGCGTTCGGTAGTAGTTCTCTCGGGCATTGAGATAGTTCGTTACGAACGCAGATGTATCGGCGGCATTCGATGTTTGCGCATTGAGTGCTCCAAGACTGCCTGGACCGAAGATCCCGTCGGCAGTGACGCCGAGCGTGCTCTGCAACATCTTCACTGCGCGACCGACGCCGCCGTTGACGGCAAGGTCGAACACGGCAACTCCGACCGGTGCGGGCATCGACTGGCAATGCGACGGAGACCAATACTCGGATGCATAAATGTCGTTGAGCTGGTCGTCGGTGATGTTGCGCACGTCGGTATTCGGTAACCCGTGTGATTGCAGGTATGCCGTATATACTCGCTGTGTGACGCCCTTCATCGTCGCCCCACCCGGATCGTTCGGATTGTTGGAATAGCCGCCCTCCCACTTCAGGGTAAAGGCAAGTGCATCGTTGAATGCTGACATTATGTAGGTTCCTTTCTGTCAGCAAAGATACGAAACGATCGAGGCATTTACGTATGGTCATTACCAGCCTCACTGTTTCAACATGATTGCCGGTTGCCGGTGCAGTAGAATGAATCCTATTTCATAATTCGCTGCCCATCTCGCTTGTAACTATGCACCGTTGTGAGTGTTTCCTATCAAAGAAGCTACAAGATCTCGTGAAACTTACGCTCGTACTCATATTCCTTGCATCGCTTGTTGTTGGCAGCTCCGTTGCACAAACTAAGCATGGTACTTGGAGCCTCAGAGTGACCGATATCCCACTCAGCCATTCCTGGACCGAAAAGACCGATTACGGCGAAACAGGAAACTGGACTGTTACTACAGGCAGCGATACTGTGAATGAAAGCACGTCCTACTGGCAATTGTTCAGCACGGTTACCGTCAACGATACAGTAGCGATGTTCGATCGTTTGCGCGGCGGCTCTATCATTACCCTTGGACTCGATCGTCTGACGCACACCATCGTCTCAGTCTCACTCTTCGACAGGGGCAACGGACCCGCCAGCGAAATTGCGATCAATCTCGAAGGGCTGCACATGCAAACGACCGACTCGACGTATGTTCTCTCGCTCACCGGCGATGCTCTCAGAGGTCATATAACGCGGCTGGATTCTTCGTATAGCGACCACAGTGGCTCCGGCTATCAGATCGATGTGACCGACACGATGCTTGGCACGTTCCTGCCGAGCAGCGCCGTCGAATTCGAGATATCAAGGGTTCTGTTCGATTCATTAGATGTAAGCGGCGCCACGACGTCCGATGCAACGTTCCCACTAAGAACATCGCTTGACGGAAACCGTCTCGATGTTACATTCCCAGCAGTCGAGACGCAGTGTCATCTTCTTTTTTCCGATCTACTCGGACGCACGATCGCCGATGAGGTTGTTCCTGGGGGTGCGTCGCATACCGAGATAAGCCTCGCGACGATCCCCAACGGCTGCTACCGTTGCCGTATAGAGAACCGATCGACAAAAGTCCTGGTCATCCGATAGCACAGGTCGACCCTCCGTCTCTTAGTCGTTTCTGAGCCGATGATGGTCGAAATAAGTCATTACTTCATTCCGAGGTACTGTCATTTTGAGCACATTCGCTGTGCTCAGTGTAAACTCCGCGAAAAATCCCTCGATGAAACACAGTGAGGCTCCGCCGCAGGGATTCTTCGCTCTGCGCAGAATGACCGTTGGGTAAATATCTTTCTCGCTCAATTCAGAGTCGTACTGGCCTGTAATTTCTCCGCTACGCCGTCGAACTTCCCACCCGTATATGCGTTATCGTTTGACAATTACTACGTTACGATACTGAATGTCTGAATCCGCAAAGCGAGAGTTAGCGAAGGCCTATGCCCCGCAGGAAGTAGAGAAGCAATGGTACTCGAACTGGGAGTCGGGCGGGCTCTTCTATGCCTACCGTCCCGACCAGGCACCGCAGGACCCGACCGGTCGCCGCGCGATCGATAAGTCGCCGTTCGTCATCTGCATGCCGCCGCCGAACGTGACGGGTATTCTGCACATGGGTCACGCTCTCAATAATACGATCCAGGATACCTATATCCGCTATCACCGCATGCTTGGCCATGAATCCCTCTGGATGCCCGGGACGGACCATGCCGGTATCGCGACGCAGACGAAAGTAGAAAAGCAACTCCGCGAGCAGGGCAAGACCCGTTACGATCTCGGCCGCGAGGATTTCATCGCCGAGGTCTGGAAGTGGAAGCACAAGCACAACGACTTTATCGAGAAGCAGCTTCGCGCGCTCGGCTGCGGACCCGATTGGCGCCGCTTCGTCTTTACGATGGACTCAGGCTATTACAAGGCCGTGACCGAGGCCTTCGTGCGCCTCTACAAGAAGGGTCTGATCTATAAAGGCAAGCGCATCATCAACTGGTCGCCACTCGCACAGTCGGCCCTCAGTGACGAAGAGGTGATCTATAAGGAGACGCAAGGCAAGCTGCACTTCTTCCGCTATCCGCTCATTGATCGCAACGCAGGGGAGCCGGAGTGGATCATCATCGCGACCACGCGCCCCGAGACGATGCTCGGCGACGTGGCGGTCGCCGTGAATCCGTCGGACGAACGCTACAAGAATCTCGTCGGACGAAAGCTTCGCCTTCCTCTGATGGACCGCGAGATCCCGATCATCGCCGATGACTATGTTGACAAGGAGTTCGGTACCGGCTGCGTGAAGATCACGCCGGCGCACGATCCGAACGACTTTGAAATTGGCTTGCGTCACAACCTCGAGCAGCTCAATGTGATGCATCCGAACGCAACGATCAACGAGAACGGCGGGAAGTATGCCGGTCTCGACCGTTTCGTTGCGCGCAAGAAAATCATCGAGGACCTGACGGAGCTTGGGCTTGTCGAAAAGATCGAGGACTACACGAATTCCGTCGGATACTCAGAGCGCGGCGGCGAGATGATCGAGCCGTATCTAAGCGATCAGTGGTTCGTCAAGATGAAGCCGCTTGCTGAGCCTGCGTTGAACGTTGTCGAGGATGGACTGATCAAATTTCATCCGGAGCGGTGGATCAATACCTACCGTCACTGGATGACCAATATAAAGGATTGGTGTATCTCACGCCAGTTGTGGTGGGGGCAACGCATTCCCGCGTGGTACGGCGAGAACGGCGAGATATTCGTCGGTCGCGACCTCGGCGAGGTCGAAGCTGAGGCGAAGACGGCCGGTTATACCGGACCGCTCACGCAAGACCCCGATGTCGTTGACACGTGGTTCTCGTCGTGGCTCTGGCCGTTCGCCACGTTCGGATGGCCGGAGAATACGGTCGATCTTCAGACCTTCTATCCGGGCAATTTGCTCTCGACTGCGCCTGACATCATTTTTTTCTGGGTTGCCAGAATGATCATGGGCGGCATCGAATTCACGGAGGGGATGCCGAAGGCAGACGGTTCGCCGCGCGTGTCGATGGAAGACCGCATCCCGTTCCGTGATGTGTACTTCCATAATATCATCCGCGACCAGCAGGGACGCAAGATGTCGAAGTCGCTCGGCAATTCGCCCGACCCGATCGACTTGGTGCAGAAGTACGGCACCGACGCCGTCCGCTTCACGCTACTCTATCTCGCGCCGCTCGGACAGGACGTTCGCTTCGGCGAAGAAAGCTGCGAGATCGGCCGCAACTTCGCGAACAAACTCTGGAATGCCACGCGTTTCGTCATCATGAAGCGCGACGAGTATCGTTCGACGCATCCGGAACCGAAGTTCGAGTCTTCCGATACAGAGCTTCAAAATGTCATTGCGAGCGAAGCGAAGCAATCTGGAATGATTGGGAAAACCGAGAGTTCTCAGATTGCCGCGTCATCCGCTTCGCGGACTCCTCGCAATGACACCAAAGGTTTTGCCTCTGCACCGGCTTCATCCCTCGCCGACAAGTGGATCCTCTCGCGCGCCAATCGCGCCGCGAAGGAAATCCGCAAGTCACTCGACGGCTACCTCATCAACGACGCAACGAAAATCCTCTACGACTTCATCTGGAAAGATTACTGCGATTGGTATCTCGAGATCGTCAAGCTGCAGCCGGAATCCACTCCGCTTGCCGTCGAGATCCTCGAGGGCATCCTGCGGATGCTGCATCCGGTGATGCCGTTCGTGACCGAAGAACTCTGGCATGCGCTCACGGGTACGGACGATGCGATTCTCATCGGCAAAGACGACTACATCAGCGCCGATGAAGGAAAGATCGACGACGCTGCCGAAGCGAACTTCGAGTTTATTCAGAAGATCGTCGAAGCAGGCCGCTTGCTTCGCGCGAATGCGAAACTCGCACCGAGCAAGCCGGCGGAGTTCGTGCTGCGCATGAAGTCGGACGCCGATCTGAAACTTGCTGATTCTGCACGAACGATCATTGATAGGCTGTGTCGCGCTGAAGGGCTGGCGATCGAACTCGACGGAGGCGCGGAGCTTTCTCCGAAAGAATATTCGACCGAGCTCATCGGTGGCCGAGGTCAGCTTTTCATGAAGCTCGAGACGCTCAATGCCGAAGAAGCAGCCAAGGAGAAAGACCGACTGAAAAAGGAGATCGAACGCCTGGCCAAGAGCGTCGAGCAGATCACGAACAAGCTCGGCGACGCCAATTTCATCGCTCGCGCACCGGACCACATTGTCGCAAAAGAGAAAGAGAAGCTCGAAAGCTTCAAAGCGCAAATGGTGAAGTTGGAGCAGCAGGTATGCTGATGGACGATTGTATCTTTTGCAAAATCATCCGTGATGAGGCGCCCTCCCACAAATTGTGGGAGAATGACGAGTTTCTGGCATTCCTCTCAAATGGACCCATCAATCCCGGTCACGTCCTGCTCGTCCCAAAGCAACACATTGACTATGTGTTTGACATGGAAGAGCCGCAATACTCTACAATTTTCCGGCATGCTCAGAAATTATCTGCCGTCATCAAGAAGACATTCGATGCTCCGCGAGTTGGATTAGTGATTGAAGGGTTTAGTGTTCGTCATGTTCACTTACATCTCGTGCCCGTATATAACGTCGCGGAGCTTGACCCGAATCGCCTTCGTCCGGCCACACTAGATGATCTGGCACCTATTGCAGAGCGATTGGTCTTAGCAATGAACGATCTTGAAACGGACTGACTACACTGCCATCCTCTTCGACTTCGACTTCACCCTTGGCGATTCGTCGGTTGGGATTTGCGAGAGTGTGAACCATGCGCTCCGTTCGCTGGGGCATGATTCGGTTGCCGATGACGCAATTCGCGCGCTGATCGGTCTTCCGTTGCAGGTGATCTGCAAGTCGTTTACTGACCGCGACGATGACGAATACGTCCGGCGGTTTCGGACGCACTTTTACGAAGTAGCATCCACCCGGGTAGTTGAAAGCAGCAGCCTCTATTCAGGGGTGGCCGATATGTTGGAGCGGTTTGTGAACAATGGTGTACTTCTTGGCATCGTCTCGACCAAATCGCGCCAGCCGCTTCTCGAGATTGTTCGCAAGCATAACGTGGAGCGTCATTTTAGCGTCATCGTCGGCGGCGACGATGTCGTTGTCCATAAGCCGCACCCGGAAGGCCTCCTGAAGGCGATTGCGCAATTGGGTATTGCCCCGCAACACGCACTCTATACCGGAGATACGATCCACGACGCTCAAGCGGCCCAGGCCGCAGCGATTGATTTTATTGCGGTAACGAGTGGCCCGACCCTGGCTGGCGCATTTGCACAACACCCACATCGAGCGGTTATCCCTACCGTTTCACAACTCGATACAGTAATCTTGCAGTAAGGAAACAGGAGCCAGGGAGTTTGTACTGAGAATCAAAATTCCGAAATAGGTTTCTAAATTGTTATATCTTTGCATATTGATTCGGGAGCTACCCGGTCAAATCGTTTTTGTTCATCATCACTAATTTCAATCAGTATGACAAAGAATCTCAAACTGCTCGCCATTGTCTTCATTCTTGCAGGCTTCATCGGCGGCTGTACCCAGCGTATCGGTGACTTCACCGTGATCTCGACGAAGAACTGTAATGTCGAGACGGGCGGCAAGTTCGTCAAGAAGGGCTCCTTCGAAGGCGACGATATCGCATGGATCATCATCTTCATTCCGACGGGCTCACCGAATCTGAAGACGGCTGTCGATCGTTGCATCGAAGCCGGCGACGGCGATCTGATCACGAACGTCGTGCTTTCGGCTACTAATTGGTATTTCTTGGTCGGTCAGGTCGGCTACACCGTAAAGGGAGACGTGTGGAGAGCCGCCAGCCGCAGCGATATCGATAATCCGAACGTCGAGAAGTTCACGCTCGTCAATACGAACGATGGCAAGCAGCTTGTCAGCGATAAGGATCCGTCGGTCCATTGCATGGTCGCGGATGCCTCGAATCCGAAGTCGATTCGCTACGAGTAAGCAAATCGTATTTCCATTTCTCGTATTTCGATTCTATGAAGGCGGCAGGGAATTCTTGCCGCCTTCTTCAGTTATAGTGGGTACCTATGACACCGAAGGAATTCCTCGAAACCCTGCCGCCGGAACGGCGCGCCGTGATCGCCAAGCTCCGGACGATGATCCTCAAGGGTGATCCGCTGGTCCGCGAGGTCGTCAGCGTGTTCATGGGTCGCGAGGCACTCGTATATTTGCAGGGCGATATCTTCAAGTATGCCCTCGCCGTTGGCAAAGAGCACATGAGCTTGCATTCGATGGTCCTCTACGGCAGCAAGACACTGCACGAGAACTTCCGGAAGATGATGCCGAAGGTCAAATTCCAGAAAGGCTGCCTGAACTTCAAGAGCACATCGCAGCTATCTCTGCCGCTGGCCGAGAAGCTGATCAAAGAAATGGCCGCCTGCGAATTCCCACCGGCTCAGTTCAAAGAGCGCATGGAAAAGCTCGCCGTTCAAGCGAAGAAGCGAAGAACTGCCGAAGAGGCGGAAGAGGGGAATCTTGCCAAGCCTGAGAAACCTACGTTGCGTACGAGCACTAAACGCAAGTAAAACAAACGCTTAGATTGGATCATGTGCGTATGCTCCCTCGCATGCTCGTTCCGAAGAATGCCTGGCCAGCGCATGCGTTATTGCCCCCAAGACCCCATTTTCGTTGAACCTAAATAGTGGGGTACTCGTTTACACCTCGCTTAAAAATAATTGCATCCAGCAAGAAAACAGTTATTCGATGCCAACGATCAATCAATTGGTACGCCTCGGTCGCGAGGAATTGGTGTTCAAGAGCAAGTCGCCCGCGCTGAAAAATTCACCACAGCGTCGCGGCGTTTGCACACGTGTCTATACGACCACTCCGAAGAAGCCGAATTCGGCGCTTCGTAAGGTTGCTCGTGTGAAGTTGACGAGCGGGATCGAGGTTACGGCCTATATCCCGGGCGAAGGACACAACCTGCAGGAACACTCCATCGTGATGATCCGCGGCGGCCGCGTGAAGGATCTTCCTGGTGTTCGCTACCACATCATCCGTGGTACGCTCGATACGCAGGGAGTCCAGAACCGCAAGCAGGCTCGTTCGAAGTACGGCGCAAAGCGTCCGAAATAACCTGCACGAAGTAGTTTAACGGAGTTCGTCCGGGGGCGATCCTTGGGCGAACGGTGACAAGAGGGCTCCGCGCCGATCTTGTTCGTTCACACAAAGAACTAAAAATCGCATCAAAATCCAATGAGAAGAAAATCCGCACTAAAGCGCGAACGCGTTCCCGATCCGAAGTTCAACGATACACTCGTCGCTCAGTTCATCAACGTGCTGATGTACGACGGTAAGAAGGCAGTCGCTCAGCGCATCGTTTACGATGCCATCGATGCAATCCAGGAGAAGAGCGGCCAGAACGGTCTCGAAGTTTTCAAGAAGGCTATTTCGAATGCATCGCCTGCAGTCGAAGTCCGCAGCCGCCGCGTCGGTGGTGCGACCTACCAGGTTCCGACGGAAGTCCGTCCGGAGCGTCGCACGGCGCTCGCGCTTCGCTGGCTCATCGGCTATAGCCGTGCCCGCGGAGAGAAGTCGATGGCCGGCCGCCTTGCCGCCGAGCTCTTGGCTGCAAGCAACAACGAAGGCACGACCATCAAGAAGCGTGACGACACGCACCGTATGGCCGAAGCGAACAAGGCATTCGCTCACTTCAGCCGCTTCTAAGCGCCCGAAGGCCAATCGAAGTTATCGCTCATCAAAGCCGTCAGCAATGACGGCTTTGTTGTTTTGTGGATAGTCCACGGCTTTTTCCTGAATCAAATCGCGTACGGATGCCGTTCTATAATGGCTTTTACTATCATAGGTTTAGGATGGTAAGAAGAAGCATTGTACTCTTCGTGTTTGCTCTCTGTGCGCTCCCGCAGATGCTCCAGGCGCAGCCGACATCCGGGACGCAGGACTCTGTACTCGGTGGTCCGTTGCGTCCTCGTCGCGATACATATATCATTGTTCCGTTTCCGTCGCCCGCTCGTCAGGGCGTGACGATGACGATCCAATACTATAATCACAACGCAGAACGTACTTCGCTGCGTATCGTCGATATTAACGACCGAACCGTCGTCGAACTGCAACCCGACGAAACCGCACCGAACGGCATTCATTCGTTTCCGTTCAATACGGCCACCGTGGCGACCGGCACGTACTTCATACGGCTGACTCGGTACGGAGTGGACGGCTCGCAGGTCGAAGTTCAGGACGAGCGATTTATTATCATCCACTAAGCGTCCCCGATGCAGATCGTCCGACCCGCCGGAGTACTTCGTTTACTGTTGCTCACACTGCTGACCGTGTCGGCTGCGATGGCGCAGCCCGATGCCGGCCGAGTGATCTCTCAGGAATCGCGAGGGAAGGATTTCTGGGTGTGCTTCCCGCAGAACGCGCGGTTCGAACGCTTTGCCGGATTGAATTTCAGGCTCTTCATTACCGGCGACAAAGCCACGACCGGACAGATTACGGTACCTGGGCTCGGGATTACAAAACGTTTTGCCATCGGACCGTCTGAGATCCTTCCGATCGATATTGACTCCGTCGTTCAGGTCCTTGGCAGCGATCAGATCCAGAAGGTGGGTATCCACGTCGAAGCCGATAACCCGATTGCAGTGTATGGGCTGTCGCATCGTCCCGCGAGCACGGATACATACCTTGCATTGCCGACGAATACACTCGGGAAGGTGTATCGCGGCGTCGGATACTATCCGCTCAGCGAGCAGGATATGTACTCATCGCAGATGACGTGGGTTGCCACCGAAGACGGTACACTCGTGACGATCACGCTTAGCGGGGAAACGCGCGGAGGACATCGCGCCGGAGAGACCTATACGGTCAAGATGCAGAAAGGCGATGTCTATCAGATCCAAAGCATCAATAATACCGCGAAACGCAGCGACCTCACCGGCACGCTCGTCGTATCGAATAAGCCGATTGCGTTTTTTGCCGGTCACACGTGTGCCCAGGTGCCGACCGATGTGTTCTATTGCAACCAGCTCTTGGAGCAAGAGCCGCCGGTGCCAAGCTGGGGGCGTCAGTTCTATGTAGGGCGTTTGGAAGGAAAAGCGCAATACGTGATTCGTGTCGTTGCCAGCGAACCGAATACGCAGGTGTTCGTGGACAATCACGTGGTTGCCAAGCTGAAGAATGCCGGAGAGTTCTATGAGAACAATCATCTCAAAGAGAATACGTTCATCACGGCCAATAAGCCGGTGATCGTCGCGGAGTATGCGCAGGGATCCGATGCTGATTCGATCAAGATAGGCGATCCGA
Organism: Bacteroidota bacterium; assembly: GCA_018266755.1. Classification (NCBI taxonomy): domain Bacteria; kingdom Pseudomonadati; phylum Bacteroidota; species Bacteroidota bacterium. The sequence goes on along the minus strand of JAFDZW010000006.1, from coordinate 92,159 downwards.
ACATGTTCTTCATTACACCGACCGAGCAGTTCCTAAACTACTATCGGTTTGCGACGCCGATCAAGGGTTCGTGGCACCACTTTATCAATCTGGTCGTGCCGACCGATGCCTTAAGTTCGTTGCGCCTCGATGGGCTGACGTTGTCACCAAAGTATTTCAAGACAATCGGCATCTCGCGCTATGCGATTGCCCAGATTGAGGTTGGCTACGGTTCGCACAGCATCCGGTGCGAGCAACCATTCGGACTCTACTCCTACGGCTTTGGTGTGGCGGAGGACAATTTCGATTCGTATGGCAATAACGGCGGTCAATTGGTACAAACTATCCCGGACGTACCCGATACGTTGCATCCGGTCCTCGACCTCGTCTCGGACGATGCGAACGGCCCGCTGGCAATGATTGCGCGAGACGACCGGCTCTTCGATGCGGGCCTCGAGTCGATTACGGTGATCGATAGTTCGAATTTCAAATCTCCGGTAATGATCCCGCCATTCGATGCCGGGACGCCCGAATTGCCGCTCTATTTCAAGGTGCGCGATACCGCACAATGCGGGTTTATGAGTTTGAAGGTTGTCGATGTGGCGAAGAACGAGGGGTATTATGTGATCTGTCGCACGCAGGTCAACAACGTCTGGACATACCAAGTCTACGAAGGGAAGGGCTTGCTTTGTCCGAGCTGCAAGTCATGGACGATCCAGCTCACGGCGACTCCGTCGGCGACAATTTCGAACGTGACGTTCAATCCGCCCAGCTATTTGAAGGGTGGCGATGTGTTCAACGATTTTACGTCGCAGATCTCCGGCAGTATCGCATTGAGCTATATCTACCCGTTCAGCAAGAAGTTTATGCTCTCGGGCGGTATCGGCTTCAGTAACTATAACGGAACGGCGAACGCCTTACATAGCTCGTTCGCAAACGATTCGATCTACTATGGCGGCGACACCGCCGGTGCACGGAAGATCAAAGTGGTCGAGCAGTTCTCGACGAATATTTCGCTGAGCTATCTCTCGCTCAAAGGCGGGTTCTACCATTATTTCATCCCCGAGAAGCTGTATTTTTATGGCGGACTGTCGGCGGATATTTTGCTCAGCGCTTCCTACACGGAGACTAGCGAGATACTCTACCCGGCGACTCTCGATTACAACACGAGTATCGACCCGGAGCGCAAAAGCACCGGCGTTCGCTCACTCACAGTTGCAAGCGGATCGCTGCCAAATCCGACGCATTTCCAGCTTGCGCTCGAACTCTCGCCGGGTGCCCAGTTTAAGCTGAACAAGAATTTCTCGTTACTTACCGGACTGTATCTGAATATGCCCCTCTTCGATGCCGTGACCGATCTAAACTGGCATCTTTCCACCTTCGGGGCGCGGATCGGTTTGATCTATCGAAATTAAGTCCCGTTCGGCAGCCGGCATCGCCCGCGAGGGCGGAAACTGACTGTCGGCAACTTCGTATATCGTAGTCAGTAAGGAATACGGACTATGCCATCATTGATCGAATCCACAAAACTCCGTCTCGCCGAGATCGAGAAGGAGCTCGCAAGCCTCGTCGAGGAGCGCTCGCAACTTCGTACACACTGGGAGCTCGAGAAGAACCTCATCAAAGATATTCGCGCCCATAAGCAGGAGATCGAACAAGCACGACTCGATGCCGAGCGCTACGAGCGCGAAGGCGACCTCGCCAAAGTCGCCGAGATCCGCTATGGCCGCATCGTCGAGCTCGAGAAATCCATCCGCCAAAAGCAGGAAGAACTGGAGAAGATCCAGAAGGACGAGCAGCTTCTCAAGGAAGAAGTTGGCGCAGAGGACATCGCTGAAGTCGTTTCGAAATGGACGGGCATACCGGTCTCGAAAATGCTCGAAAGTGAGCGTGTAAAGCTATTAAAAATGGAGGATAACCTCCATGAGCGTGTCGTCGGTCAGGACGAAGCGGTCATCGCAGTCTCGAACGCGATCCGACGCTCGCGAGCCGGTTTGCAGGACCGCAACCGCCCCATCGGGAGCTTCATTTTCCTCGGCAGCACCGGTGTCGGCAAGACGGAGTTGGCACGAGCTCTTGCCGAATTTCTTTTCGACGACGAACGTGCGATGGTCCGCATTGATATGAGCGAGTACATGGAGAAATTTTCCGTCTCGCGTCTTGTCGGTGCGCCTCCGGGATATGTCGGCTATGAAGAAGGTGGGCAACTCACAGAAGCGGTTCGTCGCCGACCGTACAGTGTCGTCCTGCTCGACGAGATCGAGAAAGCACACCCCGACGTATTCAATATCCTCCTTCAGGTACTCGACGACGGGCGGCTGACCGACTCGCAGGGTCGGACGGTGGATTTCAAGAACACGATCATCATCATGACCTCGAATATCGGTTCGCAGCTCATCACCCAGCAGATCCAGGGGATGACGGAGTCGAGTCGCGAGCAGATCATGGCTGGGCTGCGTACCACGCTCATCGGAGAACTACGAAAAGTGATGCGTCCGGAGTTTTTGAACCGAGTGGACGATATCGTGATGTTCCAGCCGTTGATGCAAAGCGACATTCGCCGCATTGTCGATCTGCAGCTTGCTTCGGTCATCGCGATGAGCGAGAAAGAAGGTCTGAAGATCGAAGTGACGGACAACGCCCGCGATTGGCTCGCAAAAACGGGCTACGACCCGATCTATGGTGCCCGCCCGCTCAAGCGCGTCATCCAAAAGCACATCGTGGATAATTTGGCGCTGAAGATACTCGCAGGCGATTTCATGAGCGGTGACACGATCATGGTTGACCATACCGATGCGGGACAGTACACCTTCACGAAGCGCTGACGCCCTTCGTTCGCGGCAATGCCTTTGTGCCATTTCTTGTTTGACTCTGCAAGAAATGGCACTTCTGTTATGAACAGGCACCCCCTTATCGGAGACAGCGAGATCATTGGCAATGCCGGTGAACGGGCTGTTATTAACCCCTACGATTCCTCTACAATCGGCAGCGTTACCTACGCAGACTCTGCGCAGATGAGTGCGGCAATCGGTGTTGCCGCCGACGCACCGAAGCAGTACTCGCTCACCGCCCAACAGCGAGCAGATATCCTCACGAAGGCCGCACGCCTGCTCCAAGAACGCAAAGAGGAATTCGCGCGACTCATCACCCTCGAGGCAGGGAAGCCCATCACGTATTCGCGGGTCGAAGTGGACCGAGCTGTGTTCACGATGTCCGCTTCGGCTACGGCAGCGAGCACGTGGGACGATGATCGTCCGGTCGATACAATGGGTGCGCCAAATGCAGCCGGTCGAAGCGTAACGATGCGCTATTTCCCCGCAGGTCCCGTCGCTGCGATCACTCCCTTCAATTTCCCGCTGAATCTGGTGATGCACAAGGTTGCCCCGGCAATCGCGTGTGGGTGCTCGGTCGTTCTCAAGCCTGCCCCGCAGACGCCGCTGACGGCCTTTCTTCTTGCCGATACTCTCACGGAGGCCGGCTTGCCGCCCGGATGGCTCAATATAGTGCCGTGCGAGAACGATGTCGCCGAAGAACTCGTCACGGATGATCGGATCAAAGTGGTGTCATTCACGGGCAGCGCAGCCGTTGGTTGGAAGCTCAAGTCACTGGCGCCGAAGAAGAAGGTGACGCTCGAACTTGGTGGCAACGGTGCAGTCATTGTGGATGAAGTAACCGATTGGGAGAAGCTGATCCCCACGCTAGCCTCGTCTGCTTTCTACTACGCAGGCCAGGTGTGCATCAGCCTACAACGCCTATTCGTTCGCAGAGAGCTCTACGGTGAGCTTGTAAAGCGCATCGTGCGCTACGCTGGAACTGTGACGGTTGGCGATCCGATCGACGCCGCAACAGTCGTCGGGCCTCTCATCAGCGAAGCCGCAGCATCGAAAGCCTGGACGTGGGTGGAACGCGCAGTTGCCGCAGGGGCAAAGAAGCATACGGGGGAGAGACTGTCGCCGCGGATGATCTCGCCGACGGTCTTGACCGACGTCCCAACCGATTGCGAGATATCCTGCGAAGAAGCGTTTGCACCCGTGGTAATCGTCGAACCCTACGACGACTTCGACGCGATGTTATCCCGGGTGAATTCGAGCAGATACGGTCTGCAAGCAGGTCTCTTCACAACCGACCAAACAAAGACCCGTCACGCCTATGAAACACTTGAACTCGGCGGCCTAATCATCAATGATACCAATACCTTCCGAATCGACACGATGCCCTATGGCGGCGTGAAAGATTCCGGCTTCGGTCGCGAAGGGGTCACGTGGGCAATGCAGGAAATGTGCGAAGTGAAGGTGTTGGTAAAGCCATGATGCTGGAGGCTCACGGCTTGCCTTGCAGATAGCAACAGATGGTAATCCTATCCAGGGTAGTGTTCGGAGTGAGGAGGCAGAGGTCATGGGTGGAATCAGCGCCGAATGCCTTGAAAAACTACCTACGGAATACGCTCGAAATCCGCATGATCCGGTAGTCTCTAAAACGCTTTCCCAGAGGGGCAATTTTACCAAAAAAGGCCTTGCAAATCGGACTTTTTGGGTGGGAAATTGTGTTGTATGCGTACTTCAAGAATCGCTGTATTTTCAAGCGTTTAGGACCCCTGAATGTCAACTATCACTGAGAAGATTCAACCTCGCGGACTCGAAGACGAGATGCGCGAGAGTTACATCGATTATTCGATGTCGGTCATCGTCAGCCGTGCGCTGCCGGATGTACGAGATGGCCTGAAGCCCGTACATCGTCGCGTGCTCTATGGCATGAACGAACTCGGTATGGGCCCGAACCGGCCATACAAGAAAAGCGCGCGTGTTGTGGGTGAGGTACTCGGTAAGTACCATCCGCACGGCGATTCGGCGGTGTACGATACGATCGTCCGCATGGCACAGGATTTCTCGATGCGCGTGCCGCTGGTTGACGGTCAGGGTAACTTCGGCTCGATGGACGGCGACTCCGCAGCCGCCATGCGTTATACCGAAGTCCGGATGACGGCGCTGGCGACCGAAATGTTGAAGGACCTCGACAAAAACACGGTCAACTTCGGTCCGAACTTCGACGATACGCTGCAGCAACCGCTCGTGTTGCCGGCCGCATTCCCGAATTTACTCGTCAACGGCGCAACCGGCATCGCCGTCGGTATGGCGACGAACATCCCGCCTCATAATCTTGGGGAAGTGATTCAGGGATGCCTGGCATATATTGAGAACCCGAAGATTACCAGCGAAGAACTCGCAAAGATCATCATTGCCCCCGATTTCCCGACGGGCGGGCTGATCTACGGCTACGACGGCGTGCGCGATGCCTATGCCACGGGTCGTGGTCGCGTGATCGTCCGTGCGCGTGCGACGATCGAAACGCAGAAGAACGACCGCGAGTCGATCATTGTCACCGAGATTCCGTACATGGTCAATAAGGCGACACTGCAAGAGAAGATCGCCGAGCTGATCCGCGACAAAAAGATCGAAGGCATTTCCGATATCCGCGATGAGTCGGACAAAGAGGGCGTCCGAATCGTGTTCGACCTCAAGCGCGATGCCGTTGCAAAAGTGGTACTGAACAACCTGTACAAGCACACGCAGATGCAGACGACGTTCGGCGTCATCATGCTTGCGCTTGTCAACGGCGTGCCGAAGGTGCTGAACCTTCGCGAGATCATCCATCACTACGTGACGCATCGCAACGAGGTCGTGCGTCGTCGTACGCAGTTCGACCTCGATGCTGCCGAGAAGCGTGCGCATATCCTCGAAGGCTACATCATCGCGCTCGATAATATCGACGAGGTGATCCAGGTCATTAAGAAGTCGAAGGATACCGAGACGGCGTCGACGAATTTGCAGAAGCGATTCAAGCTTTCGGAGATCCAGGCGAAGTCTATCCTCGAGATGCGACTGCAACGTCTGACGGGTCTCGAACGCTCGAAGATCGAAGCGGAATACCGCGAGGTCATTCAGTTGATCGAAAAGCTCAAAGCAATTTTGGCATCCCAGACGCTTCAGCTCAAGATCATTGCCGACGAGCTGAAAGAAGTGATGGAGCGCTTCGCCGACAAGCGCCGCACCGAGGTGATCTACGACACCAAAGACTTCACGATCGAAGACATGATCGCCGAAGAAGATGTCGTGGTCACGATCTCGCACACCGGCTTTATCAAGCGATTCCCGGTATCGGGCTATCGTCGACAGGGCAGAGGTGGCAAAGGCGTGACCGGTGCGGGAACGAAAGAGGACGATTTTATCGAACATATGTTCATCGCCTCGACGCACCACTACATCATGTTCTTCACGAATAAGGGCAGATGTTATTGGCTGAAAGTGCATGAGATCCCCGAGGCAGGCCGCGCATCGAAGGGGCGTTCGATTGCAAATCTGCTCGAGAAGCCGGCGGATGAACACATCACGGCGTTCATTACCGTGAAGGAATTCGACGACAAGCATTACGTCAGTATGGTCACCGAACACGGTACGATCAAAAAGACGGTGCTCTCGGCCTATGGCAACGTCCGCCGCACGGGTATTCAGGCGATCACGCTCGACGAGAAAGATACGCTCGTCGACGTTCGCATGACCGACGGTACGCAGGAAATTATTATCGGCACGCGAGAAGGTATGGCCTGTCGCTTCAACGAGCGCGACGTCCGCGACATGGGCCGTACAGCCGGTGGTGTTCGCGGTATTACGCTTGAAGAGGGTGACCGCGTCATCGGTATGATCTCGCCGAAGCGCACCGGCACGACAGTGCTTGTCGTGAGCGAACAGGGCTATGGCAAGCGCAGCGACGTCAGCGATTATCGCCTGACCAAGCGCGGCGGCAAAGGCGTCATCACGCTGAAAGCAACCGAGAAGACGGGCAAGCTCGTCTCGATGCGCGAAGTCGTCGATAATGACGATCTGATCGTCGTGACGAAAGAAGGCCTCGTAATTCGTGCGCACGTCAGCGAACTTCGAGTGATGGGGCGCAATACGCAAGGCGTGCGCGTCGTTCGACTCAACGATGGCGACCGCGTTGCAGCCGTTGCAAACGTCCCGGCTGACGAGGACGAAGAACTCGAAAAGCTGGAGGCCACAACTCCGCCGAAAACCCCGAAGGGTCCGCCGCCGCCGAAGCAGACGGGCATCTTCGAGGCGTAAGAGCAGTACCAAGCTCATGAATGAACGGGACGCATCCAAACGGATGCGTCCCGTTTTTTTTTTCACATTCGCATGAGGGGAAGCCCACACTCAAGTCCCGTCGCTGATGAATGGGGCAGTTACTTAGTATCGTTTTCTTAGAATGCTAGTCATTTCGTCATTCTGAGCAACGCGAAGAATCCCTGCGGCGGAGCCTCACTGCGTTTCATCAAGGGATTCTTCGCTTCGCTCAGAATGACGTTGGTGTAAAAGTCCGTAGGGATTCACTATGTACAGAGAGCTCCCAAACCGAACCTTCCTGCCGACTGTTTACAGCCCCAGTATGGAATTCGATCTGCCGGTACTGGAAACGTCGCAAGCGCGCAGCCCTCGGCCCGAGTGGCTGAAGGTGCGCATGCCTTCGGGTGAAAATTATTCTCGCCTATCGCACATCATGCGCGACAACGGTCTGCACACGGTATGCGAGGAAGCGCGATGTCCGAACGTGGCCGAATGTTGGAATAGCGGCACGGCGACGTTTATGATTCTCGGCGATACGTGCACACGTTCGTGCGGCTTCTGTGCTGTCAAAACGGGCCGCCCGATGACACTCGATACCGACGAACCGAACCGAGTGGCCGAAGCGACACGTCTGATGAATCTGCGGCATATCGTCATTACAAGTGTCAACCGCGACGAGCTTCCCGATGGCGGAGCCGGTGTGTTTGCCGAGACGATCCGCAAAGTCCGCGAGGTCAACCCGCAGACACGCATCGAGGTATTGATCCCCGACTTCAAGGCTCGTCCCGAGTCGCTGCGTGTACTCTTCGACGCGAAGCCCGACATCTTGAACCATAATACCGAGACTGTGCCGTCGATGTATCGTCAGGTACGTCCGCAGGCCAAATATCACTGGACGCTTGGCGTGCTCTCGCAGGCGAAGCAGGAAGGCTTTGTGACGAAGACCGGCATCATGCTCGGTCTTGGCGAATCTCGCGAAGAGCTCCTCACGGTGATGGCCGACCTCTGCGAAATCAAGGTCGATATTCTCACGCTCGGTCAATATCTCCAACCGACGAAGAACCACTTACCGATCGCACGGTATGTGTCGCCCGACGAGTTCAACGAGCTGCACGATATCGGCATGGAAATGGGCTTCCGCAACGTCGAGGCGGGTCCGCTGGTACGAAGTTCGTACCATGCCGCCGACCATATTTAGGACGTCCGAAGTCAGAAGACCATGCTCGCGCTGTATGGATTGTTGATGCGATTCGTTACGGCGCTGCTGCCGCTCGTTGCGCTGTTCGATCAGAAACTCAAACGATCGGTTGACGGTAGAAGAGGGCTTCTTGAAACCTTGCGTTCTCACTACCGGGCGGTCGATGCAGGTCGCAAACGGATTGTCATCCACGTCTCATCCTTCGGCGAACTCGAACAGGCAAAGCCGATTATCAAACGTCTGAAGAACGAGCATCCGGAGTTTCATATTCATCTCACATTCTTCTCGGCAAGCGGATATGACAATGCAAAAGGGAAGTATGCCGAGCCCGATCTTATCTCATATCTGCCCTTCGATACGCGCCGCGCCATGCGGTCATTCGTCGAGATCGTACGGCCCGATCTGTTCATCTTTGTACGCTACGATGTCTGGCATACGCTGGTCGATGAACTACGCAAGCAGCGGATCAGGACACTGCTGATCTGCGCGACGTTTGACGAACGGAAGGTACACACAACAGGCATTTCGTCGCTCTACCGAGTAACGTACTCGAAACTGGATGCGATACTTGCTATCCGCGCGAGCGATGCTGCTGCGATCAAAGCGCTGGGTGTGAACGAAGGGCGTGTTCGTGTTGCCGGCGATACACGCTTCGACCAGGTGATCGAGCGCAAGGATTTAGCTGCCCAGACAGAACAAGCGATTCCATCGAGGATCATCGAATCGTGGCGCTCCCGGGGCAAGACGATCGTCGTTGCAGGAAGCACGTGGGAGCCGGATGAAGAACTCATTCGGTCAGCATTCGCATCGGATGGGCTTGGGGAGAGGTTGGCGCTGATCGTGGTGCCGCATGAAATTGGCGCCGAGCATATCGCGTCGCTGCAACGAAGCTTCGTCAATCGAGCGGTATTGTTGTCGAATATCGAAGCATTCGCAACCCACGATGTTATCATTGTCGATAGCATCGGAAAATTATTTGCACTGTACCGATCTGCAGACATTGCATACGTCGGTGGTGGCTTCGGCGCCGGAGTACATAATACCCTCGAAGCGGCAGTGTGGGGTGTGCCGGTGCTGTGCGGACCGCGTATCGAACGCTCGCGCGAGATTGCAGAAATGATTCACGCCGGCGGTGCGATGGTTGTTCGCACAGCGACCGACCTCACGAGCGCATTGCGTGATTGGGTCAGTCATTCGGATCAACGGCAGGATGTCGGAGCTGCCGCAGCAGAGTATGTGTCGGCGAGCCGAGGCGCGATCACCCGAGTAATGGAGGCGATCTACGAGGCTTCGTAGATCACTTTATATTGTTTGATAGCTTCGAGGATTGCTTGCGCGAATTTCTTCTGCCCGTCTTCACTCTTTAAGAGCGCTTCTTCCTTCGGGTTCGAGATGTACGCAGTCTCGATCAGTGCATTCGGCATCGACGCGCCGACAAGCACGAAGAAGCCGGCCTGTTCGACGCCGTTACTTTTGAGGCCGACGCCGCTCTTCAACGACTTCTGAACCTGAGAGGCGAATTTTTCGGAGAAGCGAACGTCCTGCGCGCGTGACATCGAGGTTAGAATGAAGTCGATATCGGAGAGCGCATCGTAGCGCGACTTATCTTTCTCGAACGAGATCACTGCATTTTCTCTGGCGGCAACACGAATCGCAGCATCGGTTTTTCCGGGTCGGAGAATGTAGGTTGCCATCCCTCCGGCCTTGGTCGGTTTTTCCGGGGTCGAGTTGCAGTGAATGCTGACGAAGAGTTTGCCCTTATGCTCGTTGGCGATTTCACCACGACGATAGAGCTCGATGAACTTGTCTGTCGCACGGGTATAGACGACCTTCGTGTCCGGCAATTCCTTCTCGATCAGTTTCCCGAGTTGAAGAACGATCGCAAGCGTCGCTTGCTTTTCTTTGTAGCCGTTGGTGCCGATCGCGCCGGGGTCTTTGCCGCCATGCCCTGCGTCGAGGACGATCACATCGAGCTTCGGGTGCTTCTTCTTCGCAGGTTTCGCGGCCTGAAGGTCGTCATCCGACGTCGTGAGCCGAACGCTTCCCACGAACAATACCAGTGAGATCATACTGCCCGCAAGCAAGAGCCAGCGGTCGTACGGGGTGCCTCGTCTGAACGCGGGGAGCTGCAGAGGATTACCGATAGTTCGTGAACTGGATCGGGAACGGGAAGTCCTGCGACTTCAGCAACGCGATCGCAGCCTGGAGGTCGTCCTTGCTCTTCCCGGTGATGCGGACGGCATCGCCCTGAATCTGCGCCTGGACCTTCATCTTCGTATCTTTCACATACTTCGTGATCAGCTTCGCCTGGTCGCTCTCGAGCCCGCTCTTGAGCTTGATGACCTGGCGCAGCGACCCGCCGCTTGCGGCCTCGGCCTTGCCGTAGTCGAGCGATTTCAGCGAGACGTTACGTTTGATCATCTTGCCGTTGATGATCTCTGTGAGCGCCCGGAGCTTCATGTCGTCCGAGGTTTGGATCGTAATCGTCTTGTCCTTGAGGTTCAGATCGATCGTCGTGTTCGATCCCTTGAAGTCGTACCGCTGTTCGACTTCTTTCTTTGCCTGATTGATCGCATTATCGACTTCCTGTTCGTCGAACTCGGAAACGACATCGAATGAAAACTGACTTGCCATGATCGAAGATCGATTGGTGTAGTGATTCGTGCAAAAATACGCTGCCCGTTACTTCTTGGCGAGCAGTTGTGCTTTGAATGCGACGAGTGCAGCCGACGGAATGGCGTGGCCGCCCTCAAAATCGAATCGCGTCGTCGCGAGGCCCTTGTCGGCGATCAGCTTGATGCTGAGGTCGTTGACGGGTTTCGCGATGACCTCGTCCGAGCTCCCGATCGCGAGATACGTCGTACGATCCTTCATCTTCTCGGTGTATCCCTCGAAGTCGAGATCGGTCGGCGTATCGCCGCACCACAGCACCACCTCGTCGGGCTGCACCGAGCCAAGCGCCGTCCAGCGTGTGATCGTTGGACACCCCTGCGAAAAACCGAATGCCGTAATCCTCGCTGGAGGTGCTTCCATCCGTTCGATAATTCCTTCGGCAATCCGATCGAGATACTCGACATAATCGTAGATCTCGAATTCGCGGTCTTCTTTCGTCATCCACGACGCGCCGACCCCGCCGGCAAAACCCTTCGTGTAAAAACGCGAGAGTCCTTCCGGAGCGACGACGAGCGTGCGGTCGTCGACGATGGGTTCGAAACAGGTGATGAAATCTCGGGCTAAGCTCGCATACCCATGGGTCGCGATCCACAAATGCTTGCCTTTCCCTTCGAACGAGCCGAGTGTGTAGAGACGGGCGGTTCGAACGGACTTGATGTGATGCTCTTTTGGGGTCATGCGAGGCTAACAGCAATAGGGCGGCTCTGGTGTCCCAACAACATATTCGTGTCATGGTTATAGAGTAGGACGGACTCTTCGTTCGTCCTCTTTGGGGTGACAGGATGCCGAAGGAGTGCTCGCTACGCTCGCGGACGGACTAAGTGTCCGTCCTACTACCGCCAAAGAAGGCATCTGGCCGACGGGACAAAACGTGCTACAACACTGTTTTCCCGCCTTATGCAGATATCCGCTCACACGCTGGGATGCAAGCTCAATAGCGCCGAGACCTCGACGATCGTCGAGCAGTTTCGCGTGCGCGGCTGGCAAACGGCGGGTTCGACCCGCGAAGCGGACGTCTATCTGCTCAATACCTGTTCGGTGACATCGAACGCCGAACGCGAGTGCCGTCAGATTGTACGGCGTGTATTGCGAGAAAACCCGGATGCGTTCATTGCCGTAACAGGCTGCTATGCGCAGCTTCGCCCGGAAGAGATCGCGAGTATCGAGGGCGTCGATGTCGTGCTCGGCGCAAAGGAAAAATTCGATCTTTTCTCGTTCGTGCAATCGTTCGAGAAGCAACAGACGGCGAAGATCTTTTCGTCGCCGATCGATGAGGCAACCGACTTCCATCTTGCAGCGACCGCCGATACCTCGGAGCGCACCCGTGCATTCCTGAAGGTGCAGGACGGGTGTGACTATACGTGTTCGTACTGCACGATCCCAATGGCTCGCGGCGCTTCGCGTTCGACCCCGATCGAGAATATTCTCGCCGAAACTCGTCGCCTCTGCGCCGACGGGTTCCGCGAGATCGTGCTGTCCGGGGTGAATGTCGGAGACTATGGCAAGGCGCTGGGTCTGGAGTTTGTCGATCTCGTTCGCGCCATCGACGCCGACCCCGAGATCACAGCCCGTATCCGAATCTCGTCGATCGAACCGAATCTGCTCACCGACGAGATCATTGCCATCGTTGCGGCCAGCTCGAAGTTCTGCCCGCATTTTCATATTCCGCTGCAATCGGGATCCGACGCGGTGCTTCGGATGATGCAACGCCGTTATACCACGGCGATGTATCGCGAACGGATCGAACGGGTGAAGACGATGATGCCGCATTGCGGAATCGGGGTGGACGTGATTGTCGGTTTCCCGGGCGAGACGGACGAGCTGTTCGCCGAGACACACCGATTCCTCTCCGAGTTGAATATCAGTTATTTGCACGTATTCTCGTATAGCGAACGGCCCGATACGAAGGCTGTAGCGCTTTCGGGCCGCGTTGCAAACGATATCCGCAAGGAGCGAAATGCCGCGCTTCGGATCTTATCCGAAAAGAAACGTCGCGCATTTTACGAACACCAGATCGGGCAGCTCCGCACCGCACTCATTGAAGACGAAACAGCCTGCGGCAGAGACGGAAGTCTTGTTGCAGAAGGATTCACCGAGAATTACGTCCGTGTCGCGATCGCGCGCAGCGAGATCGGGCCGGATGCGATCGCCGCGAAGGTGCGGCTCGATGCGGTGGGCGATGAACAGGTCACCGCATCGATCGTCGAAGTACTGGAACGACGTTCCGAACCCACACTCTTACCCATTCTGCGATAGCATTGTCGGCAGACTTCTTTCACTTTCTGCACTCACCGAAGACCGAACGCCGGACGCTCGCAGTCATTGCTGTCGTCGTGCTGTTGGTGCAGATCCTGACGATGCGCAGCACGGTTGTCTATGGCGAACCCTATGCTATCGCAGAGTACATGCACAAGGGCATGGGCTTTGTGTATATCTTTCCGTGGGACCTCACGCCTTCGCCCACGTGCTTCATCCCGCCACTCTACGCCTATTTCTTGTACGCACTGCTACAAGCGGGCATCGGGACATTCGGGATGCGTATCGCGGGGTTGCTCTTTTTCCAGATATCCGGTTTCTTCCTCTACTACTTCTTTAAGCGCTACACGAAGCCGTCGCTCGCGCTCTATGGCTACTTGCTCTATGTCGCGTATGTCCCGTTGTGGCTCCTATCCGAGAAGATCGACCCGGACGGGTTGAATATCTTATTGGTGACGGCAACCGTGTTCATCCTGGACCAATTGCGCGAAGCGCCGAGTTGGAAGCGGTGGATTACCCTCGGACTGTTACTCGGCATTCAGATCCTCACGCGGCCGGATATCCTCGTCGGCATCGTGATCTTCGGCGTATGGTTGTACTATAATCTCAGCGACCGTCGCGCCTTTGTCAAAGGCTATGCGGCCGCGATCGCGATTGCGCTCGTGATGGTCGCACCCTGGACGATCAGAAACTATCGACAGTTCGGACGCTTCGTCCTCGTCAGCTCGAACTCGGGTTATAATCTGTTTCTCGGCAACAATCCTGCCGCAACCGGAGAATTTCAACAGGCCGATGAAACGCCCGAAAGCAAGGCGATCGACTCTGCACGTGCCGCATATTTCAACTTGCACCCCTCCGGCGTTGAACGCGATTCGTATCTGTTTCATGTTGCTGTCGATTGGGCATTGGCCCATCCGTGGGAGGTGGTGAAGCTCTCGGTAAAGAAGTTCTATTTCCACTGGTGGCTGCGCGAATCGGCTGGGGTGTATATTCAGGCTCCGGAATGGATGATCGCCGCGTATAATATCGGCAGTTTGCTGCTCGTCTTGCTTGGGATGATCGGGCTGTGGTCGATCCCGCGCGAGGCACGGAGCCTGCTTGTCGCATTGTTCGTGTATTCGACGGCGATCGCGATGATCTTTTTCGTACAATCGCGTCATCGCGCATTGAAGGTCGATCCGTACCTGATCATGCTGTCGGTCATTGGAATCCATCGAATTGTGTCGCCGAAGCGGCATGAGCTACATCATTCGCGCAAAGGAGAACTCCATGCTTAAGATCACATCGTGGAATGTTAACGGCATTCGTGCCGCAGAACGCAAAGGCCTGCTCGAGTACATGAAAGCAGAGAGCCCGGATATCCTCTGTCTGCAGGAGACAAAGGCACAGGTGGACCAGCTCCCGAAATCGCTGATCGATGTCGATGGATACTCTTCACATTTTGTCAGCGGGGAGAAGAAGGGGTATTCCGGCGTCGCGATTTATACGAAAAAGGAGCCGAAGGATGTGGTCGTCGGCTGCGGACATCCGAAGTTCGATGTCGAAGGCCGCGTCGTCCGCGCCGACTATGACGAGTTCACGCTCTATAATATCTACTATCCGAATGGCGGCCGTGGGCCGGAGCGTGTGCAGTACAAGCTCGAGTTTTACGAGATGATCCTCGAACAATGGCAGGCGCTTCGCGAAGAAGGGAAGAGGCTGATCCTGACCGGGGATTTCAATACGGCTCATAAAGAAAACGATCTTGCGAGACCGGACGAAAACTCGAATGTCACCGGCTTCCTCCCGATTGAGCGTGCATGGCTCGACAAGATCGAAGCGCTTGGGTATGTCGATACTTTCAGAGCATTCAACCGCGATCCCGAGTGGTACACATACTGGGACCAGATCACACGTGCCCGCGAACGCAACGTCGGCTGGCGCATCGATTATTTCTGGGTTACACCGGATGTGATGCCGTTCGTCGTCGATTCACCGATCAAAATGGATGTCATGGGCAGCGATCATTGCCCAATCGAGCTGCATTTGGAGCTGTGACGACCTGGAACCTCCGAGCCTTCAGCGCGTTAGATACTGCAAGAAAGGAACCTCATGCATGAATAAGATTACACAGTGGACGGTGAATCTTCTGACCGTTCTGATCCTCGTCTTTCTTCCGTCGTATTCCAACAGCGATTCCGCACTCTTCTCCAATGTAGCTGACGATGTCACGCTCCAGTGGCACGAGGGCTATCGGTATGTCGGCCAGCATATCCTGTTTCAGCAATCATTCGACCGACTTGATGTCGAAACGCTGCTGCTTGAACTCATCGTCGTCGGCTGTGTGATGTACTGGCTGAACGGAGCCATGGGATCTGCAACCAAGCGGCGACAGATCGTAGCGACTGCCGTGCCGGTGCTGCTCACTGCGCTCATGGTGTTCTTTGCACCCATGCAGCGATTCGCAGCGTTCGATCTCACCCACGGAGGGATGGTGTCGGTAGGGTATGGAATCCTCAGCCCAAATGCGATTGTGGATATGCGGATCCTGTGCGTCGAATTCTGCGGGCTCTTCCTGATTGCAGGCTTCGCAATCAGACGATATGACCGGCTGTTCACGATGCCGCAAACCGACGTGCCGAGTAGCGCGCCGGTCGTTAATGCGCCGGACGATTCCCGAGCGTCACATTCAACGCTACGGTATCTCGGCCTCGCTTGACGGTAAAGAGAACGGTTTCGCCCGCGTTGTGCTTCGAGAGGGCCTTCGTGTAGTCGTAAATATTTTTGATCTGCATATCGCCGAACTGGATGACGATGTCTTCGGCCTTCAATCCGGCCGCAGCAGCAGGTGAGCCGGGCGTGATGTCGCTGATCTTCAACCCCTCGCCGTCATACCCGTAATCGGGGACGCCGCCGACGTATGCGTGAAACGTTGTCGTCTTCTTCGATGTGTCAATCGGCACGATAGTGTAGGGGAGACGCGTGGCAAGATTGGCGGTCTTTACCACGATCTTTTTTATGATCGAGAGTACCTGCTCCTCGCCGTTGTAATTGATCTTATCCCGGGTATCGCTTGCCTTGTGGTAATCTTTGTGCAGCCCTGTAAAGAAGAACAGGACCGGAATATTCTTGCGGTAGAACGACGCATGATCGCTCGGACCTTCGCCGTCGGGCTTCAGGTGAAACGCGATGGGGAGCTTCTTCGTCAGCGACGGATCTACGATCTTCTTCCATTCGGGTGACGTCCCCATTCCCTCGACGATCAAGACGCTATCCTTGAGACGGCCAATCATATCCATGTTGATCATCGCCTGTGTTTGATCGAGCGAGTAGAGCGGATGCTTGACGTAGTTCGCACTCCCAAAGAGTCCTTCTTCTTCTCCGCTAAAGCCGATAAAGATGACCGAGCGCTTGAGCTCTTTGCGATGTTTGGAAAAATACTCGGCGAGCTCGAGCATGCCTGCTGTGCCGCTGGCATTGTCGTCGGCGCCGTAGTGAAAACTTTTGACGGTATCGAGCGCATTATGTCCGCCCATACCGAGGTGGTCGTAATGTGCGCCGATAATCACAACCTCGCGGGAGAGATTCTTGTCCGATCCTTTGAGAAATCCGACGACATTGGCAGCCTTCGTCGGCGTCGTTTTTGTCGAGTCGAATTGGTGTTCGGAAAATTCGTACTCCTGCAAGTACGTCTGGGTCGGATCGAGGACTTCGAGACCAAAGCGTTTGAATTCTCCCGCGATGTAGCGCGCCGCTTTATCGCAGCCGGGTTCGCCGGTTCTGCGCCCGGCAAGCGAGTCGCTGGCAAGAATATTGAGCCGTGCGCGAAGGTCGGCTGCTGTGATCGCCGGCGTTGTTTTTTGAGCAAAGGTCGTGCCTGCACATGCAAGCAGAAGACAGAGAGTGGCGAGTCGGTTCTTCATTGATCGGTACGTGTAGGCTTATACAATACCCCTGTTAGATGGATTGTTCCACAATTTGGGGGTGGTCTGCTTACGAGTTCAACCCGACGTCATTCTGAGCGAAGCGAAGAATCCCTGGAGGGAGCCTCACGGGGTTTCATCAAGGGATTCTTCGCTTCGCTCAGAATGACAGCCGACACCATCCAACCGGAGCTAGTATCAACCGTATGCTTCCGAAACCAAAGCATACGTCAATTCGTATCATAAGGTCGAAAACCAATACTCATGTCACAATTCGCTCAAGCATTTCAATTTACCCCCGATGCACTCGCTCTTGTCGGCAAAGCCCGGCTTGCGTATGTGCGTAAGGTGTACTCGTATTTCACGGCAGGTATTCTTGCTGCGATTGGCGGTTCGATCCTGGCGATGAATTCCAGTCTCGTATTCATAGCCGCTCAACACCGGATTATTCTCTTCATCGTCTATATCGGTGCGTTTTTCCTCGCGCAAAGCAGCGCGGACAAACCGGCACGTGCGGTGCCGACGATGATTCTCTTCACGTTTATCAGCGGGGTAGTGCTCTCGCCGCTACTGTATGCGATTGCGCATTCGCTGATTCCGGGTACAGGCCCGGGCGTGATCTATAATGCGCTCATCCTGACCGGGACCGTTTTTGCCGGCCTGACGGCGTATGTATTCGTCACGAAGAAGGATTTCAGCTACCTCGGCGCGACCCTGACGGTAGGCTTGTTCGTGATCATGGGGGCGATCCTGCTGAATATCTTCATGCACTCGTCGAGTCTCGACTTCGCGATCTCGATCGTCGGGACGATCATCTTCGCAGGGTTCGTGCTCGTCGATACGTCACTGATCCTTAAACGAGCCATCGAGATTCCGCCGACATCGGCTGCATTGAAGTTGTATCTTGATTTTCTGAACCTGTTCCTGTTTATCCTGCGTATCCTGATGGGTTCGCGCAGCCGCGACTGACCGACGTCGTTCGTTCGGAATTTCACGCCCCTGTTCCTTCGCGGAGTAGGGGCGTCGTTGTTTGGTATCTTTGTAGTCTATTTGTTATTCTATGGCTGAACTGAAGAATTTGATTCTGGAGCGTGACGGCTTCGTAGCGATCGTCCGCCTGAACCGACCTGCGGTGCTCAATGCACTCAATCTTGAAACGATGAACGAGCTCGTCTCGACGTTCGACGAACTCGATCAGGACACCGATTGCCGTGCCATCGTGCTCACCGGCAACGAGAAGGCGTTTGCGGCCGGCGCCGACATCAAGGAAATGGCGAACGCAAGCGCAGTCGATATGCTCTACCGAGATCAGTTCGCGAAGTGGGATCGCATCCGCAAGTGCAAGACCCCGATCATTGCGGCAGTCAGTGGTTTCGCCCTGGGCGGCGGGTGCGAACTCGTGATGCATTGCGATATCGTCATCGCAAGCGAGACGGCGAAATTCGGGCAGCCGGAGATTAACATCGGCGTCATGCCTGGCGCCGGCGGCACGCAGCGTCTGACACGCGCGATCGGTAAGGTGAAGGCAATGGAGATTGTGCTGACGGGACGCCCGATCACAGCCGAAGAGGCGGTCGCCGCCGGACTTGCGAACAAGGTAGTGCCGGTCGAGTTCTATCTCGAAGAAGCGATCAAACTCGCCAAAGAGATTGCGTCCAAGCCACCCGTCGCGGTGCGATTGGCGAAAGAGGCGGTGCTCAAGTCGTTCGATACGACGATCGAGATGGGGCTTGAGTTCGAACGGAAGAATTTTTACCTCCTCTTCGCCAGCGAGGATATGAAAGAAGGAATGGCAGCGTTCGTCGAGAAGCGCAAACCGGAGTGGAAAGGGAAGTAGGAGTTGAGGAGAAATAGATGTCATTGCGAGGAAGTCGCGTAGCGACGACGAAGCAATCTTAGAAGTTGATCATGTATTCATCTTCACAATTTCAAATTGCTTCGTCGTCCGCCAAAATGGACTTCTCGCAATTACCCTGTAGATTGAGCGGATTACTTTTATAACGATTTCAATGGCAGAGTATCAAACGATCCAATATAGTGTAGCAGACGGTATTTGCACCATCGCGCTGAATCGCCCGGAAGTCTATAACGCGTTCAACGAGCAGATGACGACCGATCTGCAGGCAGCCTTCAAAGAGATTGCGAAAGACGATGCAGTCCGCGCTGTGATCCTGACGGGGAATGGCAAAGCATTCTGCTCGGGGCAGGATCTCAAAGATGCGCCAACCGGCGGCGGCAAGCGCTCGCTACGCGATTCGCTCGAGCGCAGATACAATCCGCTCATCCGCGCAATGCGCAACCTGCCGAAACCGATTATAGCCGCTATTAACGGTGTCGCAGCAGGTGCGGGTTGTTCGCTCGTGCTGGCATGCGACTACCGCATCATGGCAGAGCAGGCAAAGCTCATCGAAGTATTCGTGCGGATCGGCTTGGTGCCGGATTCCGGTTCAAGCTGGTTTCTGGTACATAATATCGGTGTTGCACGCGCATTCGAACTGGCCGCGACGGGCGAGGATGTCACCTCGGCAAAGGCGTTGCAGATTGGGCTTGTCAATGCGGTCGTTCCGGCAGAGGGACTGATGACCGAAGCGATCAAAACGGCAACAACGTTCGCAACAGGTCCCACGAAGGCATACGGATACATCAAGAAAATGATGGACCGTGCCGCATCGACCTCGCTCGACGAAGCGCTCGATTACGAAGTCTATATGCAGGAAGCCGCGGGCCGCACGGAGGATTATACCAACGCCGTCGCTGCATTCCGCGAGAAACGCAAGGCTGAGTTTACGGGCAAGTAACGTTCTCCATGAAACGGTCCTGGTTCGTAGTGTTGGTTGTGCTTCTTACAAGCACCTCTGCGGTTGCGCAGTATGATTACGGGATCATCTATGATCCGGTTCTTTCCATGCGAATGGGTACAACCGATCTGGTCACAGCGCACAAATTGATTTTCTCAGCGGAAGATCTGCTGCTCCCGGCGAAGCTGTTCAACGAACGAGGAGTGCTCAACAAGGCCGGAGGCATCGCCTACCGTCTTGCCAAACTGGTGCTTATCGATATGCCAACCGACAATTTGATCGGTGTGGTCAATCATGAAGTATTCGGCCACGGATGGCGTCTGCGTGAGTATGGTGCCACGAGGTTGACATACCAAATCAATATGCCGCCACCCTACGGAAATGGGGGAGGATCGACCAATTGGAAACAAGGCGAGATATCGTACACCGACGATGAAGACATCGCCATGCGGATCGCCGGCATGGGCGCCAACATTACGATCTCGGACGAACTCCGGAATGTGTTTCTCGAGACGGGGATGATTCACTACCGCCAGGCGTATGCCTACATGGGTGGAATTCTGGATGAGACACTCTATATCCTCGGTACCGATAAAGCGGAGTACACATCGAACGATGCAGCGTACTATATTGCCGCGATACAGGACAGATCGAACCGTATCGATCTGCACACACTGAAACAGTACGCACTGCTGAACTTTGTGAATCCCGCCTTTTGGCTCTCGGCCAACTCGTTCTTTAATCGGTATCTTGTCGGTGGCACCGAGGAAGTGAGTTTCCCGATGCTGGAGTTGTTCGGAGTACATTACATGCCGTCACTGAGGCTCGATCTTACCCCGTTTGGTGCGGAGGTACGGTTCACCAATCTTGTGCATACCGGAAAGCGCATTTGGAATGTGTACGTTTGTTACGACGGATTCGGGGGCTATACGTCGTCGAGAGTAGGGGTGGATATTTCGCATCTCTATCGAACATCGTTTCTCGATCTCGGCGGCCTTGTAGAACTCTGGGACCAGCCCGAGATTGAGTTGGGCGATCACGCCCCGGGAGTGATCTATAACGATGTTTGGGCTCATCGGAAGATGGCCGGAGGAAGGGGAGCGATGCTGCTACTCAGCGCCAAGCTCCATCCCATCGCCGACACATGGGGCCTCAGAGTGGATGCAGGATTGAAGTCGGCCGGATTCACCCAATCGGAACAGCTTGACAACGGCCCGATCATTCGGGGTGGACTCTTCATCCGGATGTAGTCTCCGAACTTAGCCGAATCAACCGCCGTTTTCTTATTCTCAATTTTCCTATTACTACGTAATGAAATCGATCGGAGTGATCGGGGCGGGGACGATGGGCAGCGGCATAGCGCTTGCGTCGGCGCTCGCCGGATATGATGTCGTCCTCAACGACTTGCATGATAAATACCTGCAACTTGCTTACCGCAATATCGGCGAGATCATGCAAAAGATGAGCGACCGAGGGAAGATCACGGTTGCAGAATCGAACGCTGCCGCCCTTCGCATTCGCACCACCTCGCACTTCGAGCACTTGAAGACCTGCGACCTCGTGATCGAAGCCGCGGTCGAGAACCTGAAGATCAAACAGGAAATCTTTTCGCGGCTGGACGAGCTCTGCGGTGAAGAAACGATCTTTGCGAGCAACACTTCCTCACTCGCGGTCACGGCGATTGCCAGCGCCTGTAAGAAGCCGCACCGTGTCGTCGGGTTGCACTTCTTTAATCCGGCCCACATCATGAAGCTCGTCGAGATCGTTCGCGGCTCGGAAACGACCGACGACGTCATGTACCGTGCGGAAAGTTATGTCAAGCAAATCGGCAAGACGCCGGTGCTCGCGAAGGATACGCCCGGCTTTATTGTCAACCGCGTGGCGCGCAATTTTTATGGCGAAGCATTCCGAATCGTTGGCGACGGGATCAGCACAGTCGAGCAAACGGATCGGATCATGAAGGCGAACGGCTTCGCGATGGGGCCGTATCAGTTGATGGACCTCATCGGGATTGATGTCAACTTGGCCGTGACGCAATCGGTCTATGACCAATTCTTCGGCGAGCCACGCTTCCGCCCGCATTTGTTGCAACAAAAGATGGTCGAAGCAAACCGGTTGGGCCGCAAAACTGGTAAAGGATTTTACGACTACATGGAGACGAAGTAACGAATGCGCGTACTCGGAATCTGTGGCAATATGAGACCGCACAGCGGGACGGCGGCCGTCTTGCGGCTGGCGCTGGCTTCCGCCGAGCGTATGGGCGCGCAGACGACGCTCTATGATATTGCTGCCGAACCGTTGCCGTGGTGCGACGCACGACCTGACGATACAACGTATCCGCCGTCGGTGCACCGATTTCGCTCGCTCGTGCGCGAAGCACAGGGGATAATCCTGGCGACGCCCGATTATCATAATAGTTTTAGCGGGTCGCTCAAGAACGCACTCGACCTTTGCAATTCGGACGATTTCGATCATAAGATCGTCGGGATCATCGGGGTTTCGGGCGGCTCGACCGGAGCGATCAACGCGATTACCCAATTACGCACGGTGATGCGCAGCCTCGGAGCCTGGGCGATTCCGCATCAGGTCTCGATCGCCAGCAGTGGGAAGCTCTTCGCAGGGCCGGATGTGATTGCCGATCCGGCTGTGGCGCAGCGGATCGAAAAGCTCGGTACCGACGTGGTAAAATATGCCACGCTCTTCGCGAATGGGTTGTTGCAGGAATTGTAGTTTGTTTTCGTGACTCCACCGCCGGGCTCAGTTGCGCCTGGCGCGTACTGTGATAGAGGGATCTGCACTAATCGCTCATGTGCTATGCTGACATTTTTACTATCCGTATTAACGACACTCATGGTTACACTGCATGTCGGAGATGTTGCTCCGAATTTCTCGACGATCTCGACCGATGGCTCGAAGATCTCGCTCGCTGATTACAAAGGCAAGTCGAATGTCATTCTCTATTTCTATCCGGAGGATATGACGAGCGGCTGCACGATAGAAGCGTGTAATTTCCGCGACGATAAGTCGCTCTTCGACGGACTGAACACCGTAATTCTCGGTGTCTCGCTCGATTCGCAGGAAAAACATAAACAATTCACCGAGAAAGACCATCTAAACTTTCCGTTGTTAGTGGACACCGACGGCAAGATCTGTGCGGAATATGGTGTGCCGGTGGATGACAAATGGCCGGCACGCTGGACGTTCCTGATCGACAAGAACGGCAAGATTGCAAAGATTTATCACAAGGTCGCTGTCAGGGAGCACAGCGCCGAATTGCAAGCAGACATTAAGGCTCTGAAGTAGCCAGTAGTTTGTAGTCAGTAGTCAGTACCAGCCTTTCTGGCTACTGGCTACTAACTACTGACTACGAACAAAGAACTACGCTTTCTTCCGCCTGATCTTCTTATAATTCACTCCGCGCTTTTCGTTGAATGCCGAGATGCCTTCGGTGACCTCGTCGGAGAGGTTATGGATCGAGAGCCAATCGCGCGCATGTCCGATCGTCGTATGCCAGCTCAAGTCCTTCCAGAAGTTCAGGTTCTGCTTCGTGTAGCGTAGGCACTCAGGCAGCTTGTTATACAGCTTTTCGCACAAGATGGCAGTAGCCTCGTCGAGCTGTTCTTTCGGAACGACCTGATTCACCAACCCCCAATCGAGCGCTTTGGCGGCCGGAATCTCCTCGCAGAGGAAAAGAATCTCGCGTGCACGACGGTCGCCCACCATCAGCGGCAGCCACTGCGTTGCGCCCGCTGCGGCAACCGAGCCACGGGCGGCACCGACCTGGCGGATATGGATGTGGTCGGCAGCAATGGCAAGGTCGCATGAAATATTGAGTTCGTTGCCACCGCCGACGACGATCCCGTTGAGCTTGGCGATCGTCGGCTTGCCGATATTACGCAGACGCTCGTGCATCTCGATAAAGACGCGCATCCATTTGTAGTAGTCGTTCGGATTGCCGAGAAAGAACTCCTCCTGCTCGCGCAGATCTGCTCCGGTGCAGAAAGCACGGTCGCCGGCACCGGTGATCACGAGCACCGCAATGTCGTCGTCCCACGAGACGTCCTCGAAGGCGATCAAGAGCTCCTGCAGCGTCGTGAGGTTCAAGCAGTTGAGTACCTCTGGGCGGTTGAGCGTTACGGTTGCGACGTAATCTTTCTTCTCGTAGATGATATGCGAGAAGTCGAACGATCGCTTCTCCTGGTACGGATTTAATTCATTTGTGTCTTTCTTCGGCATGATCGTACGGGGTGGTGGAGTATTAGAGCGCGATGTCGTCGTGCTTGGCGACACACATCGAAACAAGCGGAGCCGCAAAACTCATCAGGTCTTTACCGGCCGCTTTGTTCTCGTCGGATGCCATGGCGGCCTTGAAGGCGTCCATGTCGGCAAAGTACATATTGCACTGCAAGTACGGCTGCTCGGCAAGCAACGCCGTTGCCGGTGTGAGCATTTTAGAAAACTTCAAGACTTCGAGTTTTTTGAGTCCCGGGATCTTCTTGACGAGCGGGGTATGCACATCGTTGTAGTGTGCATCGAATTCTGTCGGATTCTCGGGCGTCTTATAGAGTGCGGTCAGAACTACCATTGGAAGAACGGATGAAGGATAAATACAAAAGGATGAAGGTCATGATGAAGGAGTTCGTCCATCATCGCCGATCCTTCATCCTTTTACCGATTAATTAGTGTACTTTTTCGCCGCCGGTCGGGCCGGTACGGAAGCCGAAGGGGTGTTCGTTGCCGCCTTCGACACGGATCTCGCCGTATTGCGATTCATATCGCTCGACATTTTCGCGCATGGCATTGACGAGCAGCTTCATGTGCTGCGGCGTCATGATAATGCGCGAAAGCACGCGTGCCTTCGGGACGCCCGGCGTCACGCGCGTGTAATCGATAATGAACTCGGCGGGCGAGTGGGTGATGATCGCAAGATTCGAGTAAATGCCTTCGGCTTCTTTCTCGCCGAGCTCGATCTGGAGTTGCTGACCCTGTGGTTCGTTATTGGTATCCATGGAAGATTAGTGATTAAGAGTAGCGTGCGCGGCGCGATGCCGCGCAGCGCGGTTATTTGTTCAAGCTATCGTAATGCTTCATTGCGTCGTCGGCCTCTTTGGCTTTCTTCGCGGTCGCGTAGAGCTTCATCATGGTATTCCAGTACCATTTATCATTCGCGACGTCGGTGGACTTGAGCGATTCCAGCGCAGAAAGCGTCTTCGCCTGCTGATCTTTGTTGCCAAGCACATCGTATAATTGGTACAGGTTCGAGAGCGTGTTGTACTCTTTAGGGTTGACCGAATGTACGCGCTCGTAATACCCGACGGACTTCTCGAGTTTGTCCTTCACGTCCGCCTTCTTGTCTTTCTTTTGAATTTCGGCTGCCCAGTTCTGGTACGCGACGCCGAGATTATAAAGCGCGTTCTCGAATGCGGGGTCCATGCTCAGTGCCTTCTCGTACTGTTCGATGCCGCCGGGGAAGTCCTGCGACTTCAGGAGCACCGCACCGTACGCAGCATACAGCACCTTCGACGGATGTTCGTTGAGCATGCGCTTGTACATTGCCTTTGCCTTCTCAGGCGCATCGAGCTTGGAGTAGATGTCCGGGATAATGTTCGTTGCGTTCTCGTCGCTCGGATCCAGACGCTGCACCGAGATCAAGAGCGGCACCACTTTATTATACATATCCTCTGCGCCAGACTTGTTGCCAGCGGCCAGAAGAGTATTGCCCTTTGCGTAGTAATAGCCCGCGAGGTTCAGGTATGTATTGATCGAAATGCGCATTGGCTGCAACCCAACCGCATCGTAGGGCGTGAAGCGCCAGCCGGTAAGCTGCCAGTTATGCGGGGCTTTCTCGGCCTTCTCGAAATAGAAGTAGCCTTCGTTCGAGGTGTATTTATAGATCATCGCAGAATCCGTCTCGGTGGTCGGCTCCATGATCTTCTTGCTCGGATCGCCGCCGATTGCCTTGACGACCGACTCCGGCGACATGCGAAGTGTCAGACCGAGTGACGTACCCTGATCGTGCGACGTGCGAACCTGTGCAAGCGCATCCTCGTACGTCGAGATTGCCTTAGCGGTATCCGACGTAGCCGAATACACATCGCCGAGCAACTCGTACGTCTCCGGCTGTTCCGGTGCCAAACGCTTTGCCGCTTCGAGATACTGGATTGCGAACTGTTGCTGCTCTTTGCTGTCCGGATTGTCGCGGTAGGATTTCAGTCCGGCATTATAGAGTTGAATCCACGTTTCGTGGCGGATATTCTCGACCGTCGCGCGATTCTTGATTGCGTAGAGCTTCGCCGAGTCGATGACGCTGGCGATCTTCTCGTACTGGTTCAGATCATAGAGGTTCGTGACGTAGAGCGCCCAGCCTTCGTCGCTATGCGGGTCGTTCTTGAGCGCTTGCAGCAAAAGCTCGTTCGCTTTATTGTAATTGCGCTGCTGGCGATAGAGCTTTGCGCTCGAGAGTTCGGCGCCACCGCAACCGATGTACTGGATCGAAAGGGCGAGAGCCGCGACTACGATCGCTACGCGAGTCCGATTTTTCATAGGGGTCAAAGAAGTCATGAATTACGAGCAGGGTACAACAGTTTTTCCCGTAGTTGAATTTCGACCCACTCATGCTTATTCTATCGGTGTTCGGACGGTGATCTGGACCGTCCGGCATAGGAATCGCCCCTCCGGGGTATCGTTGGGGTACAATAGACGATCCTCGCCAATTCCCTTGACGGTCGCATCTCTGCGGCCAAGACCGGTCGACGTGGAGGTTGCACGGTCAGTCGCCAGCCGCTTATTCGATTGCGCAGATCCTGACCGGTCCGTATAGCCTTCGATCGCAATCGCCGAAGTCGGTTTGAGCTTCGAGCGCACAAGTGTGAGCACTCGTTCTTGCGCAGGCGTCATCGCCGACGTGCCGAATGCAAACAGCACAAGGTTGTACCGATCGATGATCACGTCGCCTGCATGGCGAGACTTCTTTTGCTCCACAGTGAGTACTTCCGTTGGGAGAGTAGCGGAGTCGATCGCAACGTCGCCTTTGGTATTGGCAGTTCGCAGGAATATTCTCAGTGGCTCGCCGTAGCGGGGGATCGATGCTTGATCGTGTTCGAGGTCCCAGTCATGGTAGGCCGGGACTGCGCCTGTGCC
The DNA here is from genome assembly GCA_018266755.1 of Bacteroidota bacterium. NCBI lineage: Bacteria > Pseudomonadati > Bacteroidota > Bacteroidota bacterium. The sequence goes on along the minus strand of JAFDZW010000006.1, from coordinate 65,095 downwards.
CTCGGCATGATGGAGTCGCCGGTTGCCCTGAAGAACATCGAGTTGCCATGATGCCACGCCAACGGACGAGGAAGATTGCATTTTGATCCGAAGTTGTGGCGGGTTTGGAGTCCGAACGGTGTCATTCGCGAGGAATACATCCAGTACCTCAGGGACATCGCAACTCAACTCAACCCGACGATTCTCTTCCTGTCCGTCCGGTGTTCGAGGGTTCGAAGGATGGTCGGGCAAATTTCTATGTTGCACGATCAACCGGTTCTCCGAGATGCCCCAAACCGTGCGGAAATATTCGAACACTGTTTTCGCACGAGCAGCAGATAATGCAATGTTTTGCGATTCAACCGACTGGTCCGAGTTGCAACCGAGGATCGTAAGGTGTGCATTCGGATATTGCTGCAATCGTTTTCCGATGATATTCAATCCCTCGTGGTGGATTCCGAGCGCATCGAGCGAGAACAGCGACCGCAATTCATAGTGGGCCGCTTCGTCCCGTCTGAGCGTGTGATAGCGTGTCGGGAGAACACTATCGCCTTCCGAGAAGAAGACGAACCCAAGGAGTGGATGAGCATTCGTCGTTAGAAATTCTTCGATCCGAAGTGTTGCGACCGGATGTTCCGCATTATTCTCGTCCAGTCCCACCGCCTGTGCACTGCAAGTGATATCGTGTCGATCGGGGATCTGCAAGAGATAGTGCTCGCGGTGGACCGTCGTGGTCAAGATTATATTCCCATTCGTCGTCACCGATCGCGAGTGATCGGTCGTGACAAGTGAGAGTTGCTCTTGTGCGAGCGTACGTTCGTAGCGCACCGACGTGTCTCGGAGTATCGTCGTATCAAACTCATACTGCCGTCTATCCGGGACGGGGGAGAAGGTCAGCCCGATCCCGGCACGAAGTCCGCTCGGCTTCCACGTAACGGTGGTCAGATTGTTCAGCGCAAACGCGTACGATACTTGCGGCGCAAGGAAGATGGAGTGTTGGCTATTGAGGGGAAGCTCATACCCGACTCCAACGGTTGCAGCGAACAATACTGATGCAGCGTCGGGGATCTGTCCTGCGTTCTGATTGCGAACTTGGCTGTGCGTGTCATTGCCAAGCGAATCAAGGAACGTCCCCGTGCCTGCGGGCTGGACGATACGTTCATCTTGCGAATAGTTTTTCGATATAGCAAATCCGGCCCGCACTCCGACCGAGAGCATCAGACTTCCGATTGCATTCCATGACAGTGTTGGTTCGAGCCCGACGGTACCGATGGTCGCGCTCACCGTATGGCGATCAACGCCGTCCTGCCCGACACCGTCCGAGATGATATAGAGCGGTTGGTCATTGGTCAGCGTTGCACTCTGATCCCAGTACGATGCTGCGACTCCGAAGAGAAGTGAATTCGACAACGGCCAGGCCGCGAACACGCCTCCCTGGATCCCGCCACCCGATCCGTTGGTGAATTGCGGGCAACAGTTCGGTACTCCGGGCAATGCCCGAAAATCGGCGGTATGCAGATTAGCCCCCCACCCGGCTTCGAAGCCATAGCGCATCCTGAGCGAATCCTGCGCAAACGAGGATGTGGCCAGAAGCAACATGCACAGAAGAAGGAGTTGCTTCATCGCTGGACCTCCACTTGCGTTACGATCTGATTATTCGGAGTCTGGAGGACCAGGTAGTAACGTCCGCTTGAGAGCGACGACCCGGACAGCCGCAGGCGCCTCGTCCCATGTCGAACGTCGGCATTGAGCAGGACTGCAACAGTTCGGCCGAGTGGATCGCATAGGGTGAGCGTTGTTCGTCCGTCTTCGATCAGCGACAGATCTGCGACAATATCGTCTGTCGCCGGGTTCTGTACGACGTTCATCGATACCGTCCCATTAGGATTGAGCAGTCGGGTACCTGCGGCATAGCAGAGATCGAGCAGCTTGAAGACTCCGTCTGCGTTGGTCGCTGTCACCGCAGGTGCGTCTGTCGCCGGCGAGATCACGGCCATTGTTGTTTGCGAATCATTCCCAAGAGCGACTTTGAAGTGAAGTGTCGTCAATACCGTATCGGTCGCGACGATCGGCAAGTTGAAGTTCATAACCCGCGTCCCGGCAGCAACGCTTCCTGCCGGTGTAGAACCGACCGGCCCCAGCATGGTGGCATTGAACGCGAGAGAAAAGGAAACGTGGGTCGCCCCGCCTGCAATTGCGCTGCCGGGATCGTCGATGAGCACAGGGACGTCGATGAGATCGTTGACACGGCCGCCCCGATCAGGAGTATAGACGACGACGTTGCCACCGGTATTCGGGTTGATGGTGAACGGTGCATCGGACACATCGCTTTCGATGCCGCCGACCGGGTTCTGAAAGATAGTATTCGCTGCATTGCCCGAGACCAGGATCCGGGCGTCGTCGGGACTGAATTCGATTGTCTTACTGGCAAAACCGACCGAACCAACCCAGCGGATGAACGCGCCTGTAGCAGCATCCCAGAGTTTGACGTTGTAGGAATTCGAACCGAGGGAATCGTACCCGACAGTGACGACGGTTTTTCCATCGTGTGAGAACACTGCATCCACAGAGCCACGCAGCCCGGGCTGAATACGCCAGAGGATGGCGCCAGAAGCAATATCCCAGACACGCACCGCAGTATCGTCGCTCGAAACAACGAACTTCGACCCATCGGGGGAGTAGTGGATCATTCTGTTCTCGCTGAAGAACGGCAGTTTCGTATCGAGTTTGAATGTCTTAATGGTATCGCCGAGCGCAGCGTTCGCGATCACATAGCTTGGCAGCGAATCCTGGCGAATACCCTCGGCGCCGATGATCTGCGTGCCATCGAATTTCCAATCGAGCGAAGTCGGGATCCCGTAGACTGAGCCAAACGCATACGATCTCGCAAAGCCTGAAAGTCGGGTGACAAGCGAACCGGAAGCGATATCGAAGACGTAAATCGAATCCTGACCGGTGGTCGCGATGCGCGTGCCATCCGGACTGAAACGGCTCATCGCGTTCGTGTGAGAGCTGTCTGGCAAGCTGGTCAGATGCCACTCCTTGAGCTTGGATCCTGATGATACATCCCAGATGCGGATCATGTTGCCGAACGGCTTAACATCGGTTGACGGCGATGCGGTGACGAACGTCTTCATGTCGGGACTGAACTCGGCCCACCAGTTCAGCGCCTGAGAACCCGGCACGCCGACTCCGGATTCTGTCGGATAGGTCCTCGTCAATGTTGCGCTATGCGAGTCCCACACATACACGTTTCCGTCGGAGCCGGCGCTGATCACCTGGTTGCCATCCGAACTGAAGCTCGCATTCATGATGCCGTTCCCGCCGAACAGCAGCAGCGTCCCAGGCGTGACTGTGACCGATCGGCTGGCGCGGATCAGACAGGTCGTGCTCGGCGAGTTGGGAATGCCGACCCACGTGTACGTGAGTCCGGTGGCAGCAGTCGTGATGGTAGACCATGTGCTTCCGTTGTCACTGGAGAATTCGAGTGTGACGACATCGGCGGCGGCCACGCCTGCCCACTGGATCGTGATCTTTGAACCGGCTTTGAACGATTCGCCGCCGTTTGGGTAGGTGACTCGCAATTGTGCATCCGCACGCCCAGCAACGCAGGCACATAGTAGCAGCAGAATGATCCGTGGCTTCATAGCGATTCGGCTCGGAATGAATCAACAAGTAACCGAATCGCACTTCAAGAAAGTGCCGAGAGGTGTCACACCGGGGTAGCCGGCAAGGAGTCCAGGCTGCGTTTTCGCAAGAGAAAGACCACCACTGCAAAACCGAGCACTATGATCGAGCCGATGGTGTACCCAAGGTCCAGCCCGTCCGGTTTAGTCAGGAAGTCCCCGCTCGTCGCGCCGATGGTGCTGGCGGCCACGAGCGCAAGCCAGTAAAAGACCATGCCGGCTGCGCTGCGGCGGTAATCGAGCAGCACCAACACGGTAAAAAGACTCAGAAGGAAGATCGACCCGCCTGCGAACCCGAGACCAAGGGCATCAGCTACGAAATCACCCATGGTAGTGCCGAACGTGCTGGTGATCATGATCGTCGCCCAATAGAAGATGTCGGTGTTGGGTACACTACCTGTCGCTGTATCGCTTTTGGTGTAGTTCAAGATTTCCACCCCGGCGCGCCGCAGCCTCCCGTGATAGAAATGCCGCACGACATAGACAACGCCAAACAGCCCCGTCAGGAAAAGCGAGCCATACCCGTACCCAAGGCCCATCGTGCGGGTGATGTAGTCGGCGAATGCGGTACCCGCTGTGCTCATGATGACGATCTTCGACCAGTACCGAACCTCGCTTCTCTTGCTCAGACGGGAGTCGATTACCAGCGAAATAGCCAGTGTGCCGCCGAGGATCAGCGAAGTCCAGCCGTAGCCCCAGTTCAGTCCGAACGAGAAGTAGTCTCCGGCAGTCTCGCCCATCGTACATGCGCCGATGATGGCCGCCCAGTAGAGTATGTAAGGACTACGCTTGGCAGACATAGGCTTCGTTGGTTGGTGATCGAATGAGCGTGTGAGAGTTCGATCGGTCAATGTTCGCAGACCATCGAGCCATCCTGAGCAAACGTGGCTTCCTTCGTTTGTTTGCCCTTGGAAAGGTCGAAAAGATACTGGATGCTGCCCGAGGCCAGTGTGATCCGCTCAACAGTTCGAGCGATGTGGTAGTTGTGGTATTTGGACGTGGCGGCAGTTTGCACTACCGACGGTGCGGAAGGGAAGGGGATATCCTCTTCGAGCTGGACAAACATACCTTGCGGTGTGAAGATCAGTGCAAGTGGTTCGTGCTTGTGTCGTGAAAGTACTACCTCGAGCGCGGGTGTGCCGTCACACATCGGGTCCGGAGAAATTCGTTTGATGCGCCAGCCTGCGTAATGGGTATTCGTGTAGTCGTTGATTCGGGTGCGAACACTATCGGGCGTCTTGTGTGCAAGAGCAGAAGCAGGTGTTGAACCGAACAAGCAGACAAGGCTTCCAAGAACGATCAGAGTCGTGATCCATTTCTTGAGAGTGAGCGAGCTTGGTGAGATAGGCTGGAAATTCATATAAACTCGGTACGCGCCGCACATGCACATGTTTCAGCAGAGACATTTGTCACGTGGCCGGCGTAAGCAGATTAATCCTTTCGTAACAGGTTCGCAAACCTGTTTCGGAACGATAATATTTCGGGCAACGTAACATGCCTGATGTACGAGTGGTCCGGATGATTACGGAAATACCGCAGATGATACTCCTCCGCGCGATAGAATTTTCTAAACGGCGCCACTTGCGTGACGATAGGCGAACTGTATTTATGTGAGGATGTAAGGGTAGCAATGTATTCATCGATCTGCTTCTTCTGCTCGGCGTTACGATAAAAGACAGCGGAGCGATATTGCGGACCGGAGTCGGGTCCCTGACGATTCAGTGAGGTGGGGTCGTGCTCGGCGAAGAACACTTCCAATAGTTGGCGGTAGGTGATGATGGTCGGGTCGAACGTGACGTTTACCGACTCCGCGTATCCCGTCGTCCCGCTGCTAACGGTTTCGTAGTCAGGCGACGGTTCCGAGCCGCCACAATAACCTGGAATTACGTCAGTTACACCCTTTAGCTCAAGGAACATCTCTTCGCTGTGCCAGAAGCAGCCCATGGCAAAGGTGGCGTGTTGCAGACCCGAAGGCTGCGTAGGCTCGGCAATTTCGACGACACCCGCGTGGGTGGCACCGTTCTTGATTGAAGTGGTATTGTGACCGACAAGGGTGTATGCTCCGGCAAACACTGCGGCGACCACTGCGATCAGCAGGAGGCTTTGGTTCGATAGGCGTTGCATATGGACGTATTTTCGTTCTGTACTCATATACGTAACCACCCCCCGGTTGGATTCGCCGAAAAACAAGTTCGTTGTTGTGGTGTTGACTCTACTATGAAGGTGTACCCCAACATAGCATTGCTTCTGTTTCTAACGTTACTCGTTTCGGTATCGGCTGCCCGGACGAATGGTGGAAACGATCTACTTCGCATCCAGGTCCACGGCAAGATCGGCTTCATCGACACGACGGGGAAGGTGGTGATCGAGCCGAGGTTCGCGAATGTGGGGGCCTTTCATGAGGGGCTTGCGCCGGCGCGAGAAGGTGGGTTGTTTGGCTATATCGACCAGACGGGGAAATTTGTCATCGCACCGATCTATGATTTTGCGACGGAGTTTCACGAAGGGTTTGGGATCACCTATGTTGATGGCAAGCCCTCATATATCGCGCATGACGGGCAGAGGCCCTTCGAGTGTTCTTTCGAATGGCTAAATCCCTTCGAACACGGACGCGCTATTGTAAGAACTACCGGCAAGCATGAAGGTGTCATCGACCGAACCGGCCGCCTGGTTGCGGATACCATCTACAATACGATTCATCCGTTTGAAAATGGGCTAACGATCGCGATCGTTAACGGTCCGACACCCGAGGATGAGCAGCAGTCGCTGATCGACCGCAATGGTCGCGTGATTCGCGCACTCCCGATAACACAGTACTTCGAGGATGTGGGCCCGAACTGGATGGTAATCGCAGAGCCAGCCAAGAATGATACGGATTCGGGGTACGTAGGAATCTATGATCTCAAGGGCAACTGTAAGCGCAGGCTCGCGGATCGCGGATCGAACTACCCGCCTCTGCACTTTACTCAAGGACTCTCGAACATCCCTCTCTCCCCGTACAACGGTTATGAGGACTACAAAGGACTAATCGATACGGAAGGGCACATTGTCCTCAGCGAAGAGCGCTATGTAGTGATCTCGCCATTTCATGAAGGGCATGCCATCGCAATGAGACCGGATGGTGTGAATGAGATCATCGATCGCAAAGGGAGAATCGTTGCTGAGTTGCCAAGCCCGGTAAGGTTGTGGAAGCCCGATGTCTCATTGTTGGCATTCGACCACGGCACGTTGATCGTGTTTGATGGGGTGGCGACTTGGCGGGGCGCAAGCAGGTGCGGGTTGTTGGATACGACCGGCAAGTTCGTCATACCACTCTCCGATGACTATTTGAGGAGGACTCCGAATCCGCGCTACCTGTGCGTTTCACACAATCCAACCGTTGAGAGCGTCTTTCCCTCAAAGAGCATACTCCACGGAAGTATTCTCGACTTAGCCACGGGAAAGGAGACTCAACCGTTCATGGACCAAGACCCTGACGATGAGCTGAGTACTCCGGATGCGCTTTACGTTGAACTCGGCAGCCGGGTACATTACGCTCGATACGACGGCACGATTATTTGGAGCGGGGAAGCACCGCGAACGCGTCCTGACGAGACCGCGGATATTGACTACGTCGAGAACGCCCATTATGAACATGTATGCGCTCGAGAACCTGCTCGCATAGTCGCCACAATCCGAGATACATCGAAAAACACACTGATCCAGAGCGCAGTGAAGCCGCTGCCGATCTCGGAGGTCAGTATCACCGACGCTGGCGTGTTTCACGACGAGGCGGCGGAAGCGGAGACCGAACCGGTCGCTGACAGGTCGTGTCAGGGCGTTGCGTTGGTCGTTGATCCGAGCGACACCGTAGTTTGCCGCTCCGCGTTCCCCTCCGCAGACGGATCGGATTCGTCGATCCGCATCGACGACAAACGCCTTCGGATCACCCTCTCGAATTGTACGGCCGATACTCTTCGGCTATCTTCCCTCTGGGGACGCACACCCCAAGGGATACCTCGGCCGTGGATGGAGGCGCTCGACAGACATGGAGTGTGGCGGCCGATCGACGGGGGTGGCCCTGGGTACGATTATCAAAAGAACCTGGATCTTCGAATGCATCCGTTCACGAAGTTTGAATTGATGGGGCCATTGTATCGCGGATCGTTTGCTACGAAGCTTCGAATCTGCGTGCAGATAGACGACCGCGACGGCAGTTCTCACGTTCTCCACAGCAATGAATTCAGTGGCTCGATCAATCCCGCACAATTCTGGCGGAGGAAGAACTGGGGAGTATATGAGTATCCAATGCTGGAAACCGAACCGCGGGAGCCCGGGGTCTATTGATGATGAAGCGGTATCTGATTATCCTCGCTCTACTGTTTGCGCGGGCCACACTCGCGCAAGAGTCGCCCCTGCTTCGCATCAAACTCCACGGCAAGATCGGCTTTATCGACACGACAGGGAAGGTGGTGATCGAGCCGAGATTTGCGAATGTGGGGAAGTTGCATGAGGGGCTGGCTGTCGCCCGCGAGCCGCGAGGGCTCTATGGGTATATCGATATGAGCGGGAGGTTTGTTGTCAGACCTACATTCGAATTTGCATTGCCATTTAGTGAGGGGTTCGCAATTGGCTATCAGCACGGCAGGGGGCATTTCATCCGTCGCGATGGCTCCGATGCATTCGGCTTTACGTTCGTACGGGCTTCCAGCTTCGAGTTCGGAAGGAGCAGGGTTGAACTTGAGAAGGATAGATGGAATCTGATAGATAGCGGCGGGAAAACACTCATAGACTCGAATGTAGAATATATCCACGAGTTTCACAACGGGTATGCCGTTGTTGGTCGTGATGACTTTCGTACTCAATTTACGAGAAAAGGAGTAGTAGATCGAAATGGCCGCATCCGTTTCTATTTGGATAGCGTCGAGGAATTAGGGCCATTTAAAGAAGGATTCTTTTCTTGCATTTTTATAAAAGTGGCACGCGATGCAAAGGGGAGAGTCAAGTCTACAGTATCGGCCGCAGACGTTGACCCAGACGGGCACATGTTTCCGATCCCCGATGATCAAATTGATAGGTATATCGCTCTGCATGATGTGCATGTGGTAGATGATCCACGTGCATACGCACATCCAAATGGGAGCGTAAACTTGAAAGGAGGGGACGAGTCTGCAAGTGCGCAAGCGAACGGACGCGATATTACATACAAGGAGATCGCGGACTATAAACCGATTACTGTCGACGCTCAACCAATTAACCCGATATTGAGACGAATTGGCGAAGAGAGCTACGGAGACTCGTTTCCCATTGACCCTGGCTCCGGCAGCTCTTTCTCGGGCATAAGAATTATTGTTGATGCCTCCGATACCATTCGTGGTGCGGTACCGGATGCTTATCGACCTTCTGTCACAGAGTCGTTTATGGGACTACGTGTTACGTTAGAGAATCGCAGCAAGGATACGATACTACTCTCGGGTCCTTCTAAGGACGAGTTGTTTATCCTCCAAGCGAGAGACAGTTCGGGGGAGTGGAAAGATATAGAGCAGATCATCGAAGGAGATGTTTCCGACGCAATACGTATCGCTCCGAATAGAATGCATCTCACTGCCTGTCCGGTGATGCATGGCTACTTCAACACGACACTGCGAGTGCGCTGCGATATCTATACGATTTCCAATGGAAAAGAAGATGCAAGCTATCCCTACCGTGAGTGTCATCCCACCTGCATTTACAGCAATGAATTCGGTGGATCTGTAAACCCGGCGCAGTTCTGGAGAGATAGGTTTGAAGAATTTATAGCAGGGGACGACGACTAAATCAAAAAGGGCAGCCTCTCGGCCGCCCTTTTACATGTTACATCTTACATTTTACATTCTCACTTCCCGGCTTCTTCCATCAACATGTGGGTCAGCAGTCGGACGCAAACGCCGGTGCCGCCTTTGTTGATGTAGTCGAGCTGTGCTTCGCCGCGCGCGGTGCCGGCGATGTCGAGGTGGATCCACGGGTAGTTCGTGAAACGCTTGAGGAACATCGCCGCCGTGATGGCGCCGCCCCAGCGTCCGCCGACGTTCTTGATGTCGGCAACGTCGCTCTTGATGAGCTCGTCGTACTCGTCGTAGATCGGCAGTTCGCACACGCGCTCGTAGACCTTGTCGCCGATGCGCTTGAGCGTTGACTTCATCTTCTCGTCGTTGCCCATCATGCCGGTCGTGACGTGACCAAGCGCGACGACGCATGCTCCGGTGAGCGTTGCGAGATCGATGACGTGCTTCGGATCGTACTGCTGCGCCCAGATGAGAGCGTCGGCAAGCACGAGGCGGCCTTCGGCGTCGGTATTGTCGATCTCGGCCGATACGCCGTTCGGGTAGGTAATGATATCGCCCGGACGCGTTGCCGTGCCGGACGGCATGTTCTCGGCGCAGGAGCAGAGACCGATGACATTGACCGGAAGCTTCAGATCGGCGACCGTCTTGAGCACGGCGATCACCGTTGCGGCGCCCGACATATCGCTGATCATATCGCCCATGCCGGCACCCGGCTTGAGCGAGATACCGCCCGTGTCGAACGTGATGCCCTTACCGACCAACACGATCGGCTTTGCGCTCTTGTTCTTTGCGCCCTTGTACTCCATGATGATGAAGCGTCCGTCGCGCGCCGAACCTTGTCCGACCGCCTGAATGCCGACCATCTTGTGCTTCTTCAGCTCTGCACCGGCGAATGCGGTGACCTTGATGCCATTGCCCTTGGCCGCACCTTGCGCCCACTTGACCATGACCTCGGGGTACTTGTTGTTCGACGGCTCGTTCTCCATGTTGCGAGCGAAGATCACGTTCTCGCAGATGGTCTCGGTCTGCTCGACGGCCTTGCGGATCTCCGGATGCTTCGATCCGCCGATCTCGGTCTCGTCCGAAAGGATCGTGAGCGTATCGAGCGAAACGCCGTTGTCGTCCTTCTTCTTATACTTGTCCCACTTGTAGAGTCCGAGCATCACACCTTCGACCATCGCAGCGGCAACATCGGCGCCTTTGGCACCTTTGACGCTCGGAAGATACATCGCAAGCGAACGGCCTTTGAGCGCGACCGTCTTCTTCGCGGCCTTTGCTGCGGAGCGGCGTACGGTTTCGAGCGTCGTGCTCTCGGGCTTACCCAAGCCGACGAGGAGCATGCGCTTCGGGCGAGCTTCACCCTTCGCAGGGTAGATCACGATCAACTCGTCTTTCTTGCCGGTCATATCGCCGGTGGCAAGCAAATTCGCAGCGGTCTGTCCCATCTGCGATCCTTTCGGATACCAGCGCATACTCTGGTCCAGCCATTTCTTATCTTCCGGCTGAAAAAATGCGACCGCGTCGCATTGAAAGGTCTCCCAATTACCCTTTACAACATTGATGTTCATCGTTGGAGTGGATTTGTGATAGTGCAACGTATTCTTTCGTGGCTGAGGAATGTTACACTCCTCGAATACACCGCATCGGAACTACGCGCTGATTTCGGTTAAATTAGTATGCAAAATTACGGAAAATGAGCGTGACCCACACAGAAATCATTTTACGCAGTCGCGACGGCGAGCCGTTGCGCTGCGACATCCGCTACCGTCCGACAGGCAAAGCCAAACCGGTGGTGCTCTTCGTGCACGGCTTCAAAGGGTTTAAGGATTGGGGACCGTTTCCGTATGTGCGCGAACGCCTTGCCGAGGCAGGCTTCGTTGCCGTCGGATTCAACTTCTCGCATAACGGCGTCGGCGAGGATTTGCACACATTCTCCGAGCTGGACCGGTTTGCACGCAATACGTTCACCCGCGATCTGCACGAGATCGAAGACATACTGGAGATCGTCAGTGCAAAAGACGAACTTCCGATCGAGGCATGCGAGATCGATAGCAACCGAATCATCCTCTTCGGCCATTCTCGCGGCGCATCGGAAGCGATCCTCTCCGGCGCAGATACCAGCGATATTCGTGCCGTCGTTGCCTGGGCTCCGGTCGCGACATTCCACCGCTATAGCGAGCGGCAAAAACAAATCTGGCGCGAGCAAGGATACTTCGAAATCGAGAATGCCCGCACCGGGCAGATCATGCGCTTGAACGTCTCGCTGCTCGATGACATCGAACAGCATGCCGAACGGCTGGATATTCCGGCCCATGCAACACATCTCGGCGAACTGGGGAAACCGCTACTCGTGATCGCAGGCAGTGAGGACCTCACGGCGCCGGTAAAAGAATCGCAGGAGATCGCTGCAGCATACGGACCAAGCGTGAAGCTCACGATCATCGAACGCACCGGCCACACATTCGGCGCCGAACAGCCCTACCGAGGTTCGACACTTCAACTCGAACAAGCGATCGACGAGACGATCGCGTTTATGCAGCATTCGCTCGGCATCATGGCTGCTTGACAAACCACGATTCGAAACCGTCGGCAACGTTGCGGTCCCAGGTGAAGAGCGTATCGTTCGAACGGCCGACGCCGATCTCGAAGGAGGTGTTTGCCAACACGACATTCGGCAGCACCAGTTGCACGACTCTGGCCAGAGTATCCGGTCTGACGGATAGATTCGTCGTGCTGTCGGTAGCTCCGACGATCGGGTAGGGCATGTTGCACACAACCGAGTCGTTACGAAGAATAGAGGAGAACGCGTCGTCTGCATCGATCCTTAGTGTGCAGGTATACCCAACCCTTTCGGGCGTATAGGTCATGCCTGCAATGCCGCCGTAGGTGCGAATCCATTTCCATTCGCCTTCCCATTTCGTCGGAATGCGTCCTTCGGTCGGCGTCGTGTTGCTCGAAGCGCAGCCGATGGCGAGTATTGAGAGAACCAGAACGATCGAAATATATCTCACCGTTGAATCAGAAGAGTAGAGCGGAAGATCCCGTTCGGTGTTGTACATGCGATGATGTAGCTTCCGCGTTCGAGAGTGTGAACGTCGAGCGACGCGGTCGTCTGGAGCACGTCAGAACCTGCGAGCCGCATTCGAATCCTTCCCAACTCGTCGGCAACGACGAGTTCTTTGCATTCTTGCGGCAGAGAGACACGTGTCGAAGTCGATGCGGGATTGGGGAAAAGGCGGAGCTCTTGGCGGCTCGCATCGGATTTCGCAACGCCACCTCCCATCGGGCCGTAATAGATCACAAAGTTCGGGCTTGGTTTGCCGCCTGCGTTGGTGAATGTTCCCCCAATGTACACAGGATTGCCATAACCTTGCAACAAAAGCCAGATCCAATCACCTGCGAGTACATATGCGGGGCCGTCAAGCGTTGGCAACGTTACAGGATAGAGTGGGGCAACCGAGGCAAAATATGGGGAAATGAACGTGTCGATCATGGTAAATTCACCTACGACATAGCCGAGCTGTGCGTCTCCTTTGGCAAAGTGCGTGGTCCCATTGAAGTGAGGATGATTCGGATCCCACGAACTACCGGTACTGCGCCACAGCGCGAAATTCCCGGCGGGTTCACCCCCGGCGTCGGAGAAGTTGCCACAGACACTATACGTGGAGGAGGAGTAGTATGGTTGGATGGCAGTCACGAACGAGTTCGTGCCTTTAAGACCCGAGCCGAGTGCGAGCCATGACGTGCTGCTGCTCTGCGAGAGTAACGCGATCTTATTCGCGCCGACGGTGCCCGCATGTTCGAATCCGCCTCCGACATATAGGCCTTCATCCGTCGCAAGCAGTGCAGCAACACCTCCGTCCACGCCGTTCACGCCGGAGTCGAGTATTGGTTTCCACGATGCAGCCGACGAATCCCACACGGCGATGTGGTTCGCAGTGACACCGCCAATTGTAGTGAAGTTACCACCGGCATAGAGTCGTCCGTGGTACCGTGCAAGAGCGAGTACGGAGCCGCCTGCGGCAGAAGCCATCGACGTCCAGGTGTGTCCGTCCCACTTCGCAACAGAGGAAGCCTCGGCCATCCCCTCCAATGTGAAGTTACCACCCGCATACACCCCGCTGTCTGATTCGAAGATCAATGTATTTACCACACCAGCACTGATACCCGGGGCATACGCCACTACCGTATCTCGATTCGGGTCGTATTTCGCAATGGATGTTGCCGCAACCGCCCCGACGCTATCGAACTGACCTCCAAGCAGGACGGCGCCCCAGTAGGTATGTGACATTGAAGCGATCGCGAACACTGCGCCGTTCACGCCATAGTCGCGGTAATCGCTGCTCCACGGACTGAAATTATCGAGTATCACCGGTGAATGTGGCGTCACCGGAACAGCGCGCGCGTCATTGGCGAAGTTGATGGTGGGATTCGCAATAATCGGTAGTTCCTTCCTGCCCTGGGACTGAGCGAAGCAGGCGGTAACAAATGCTACCGACAGAAATGCGAAGATGGTGTATGTGACCTGTTTCATGATGATGACTATTCTGCGATATCTAAAGATACGCACACCTACGTACCCATGCGAACATGAGTCGTTGCCGTGAGTTATCAGTGAAACACCGATCACAGGATGAAGTTGCCCCAGCCAAACGCGGACATTGTAGCGGCAGGTGGAGTGGGGCAGGGTAACACTCTTAGAAGAAGTCATTCTGAGCAATGCGAAGAATCCCTTGATGAAACGCAGTGAGGCTCCGCCGGAGGGATTCTTCGCTTCGCTCAGAATGACTGTATACCAATTGAGCCAAACCTGAGTCACTACCCGGCCGGCGGAGGTGAAACCTTCCTACCGCGACGGCGTTACAAACCAATTCGTATCGAATTCTTACCAATCTCTCGAGTATGAAGAAGCTAATCCTATCTATTGCTCTGGTTACGGGCCTGGCGTCGTCGTTGTGGGCGCAGGGGTCGACCAAGGAGCTGTTCCATCCGGTAAAGTTTGAGGAATACGACATGCCGAACGGCCTGCATGTCATTCTCTATGAAGATCATAGCGCGCCGCGAGTGGCGGTCCGCGTCTATTATCATGTCGGTTCGCATAACGAGCGTCCGGATCGCACGGGCTTCGCGCACTTCTTCGAGCATTTGATGTTCGAGGCGACCGACCACATTCACCGCGGCGAGTATGCCAAGCTGATCGAGTCGGTCGGCGGCGAACTCAACGCCCATACCTCGTTCGATCGCACCTTCTATAATGACGACGTCCCGTCGAACTACCTGCGCCAGGCACTCTGGCAGGAGTCGGAGCGGATGCACTGGCTCCACGTGGATTCTGTCGGTGTCGAAACCCAGCGAAAAGTCGTCAAAGAAGAGCGCCGCAACCGCTATGAGAACCAACCGTACGGCTCGTTCTTCTTGCACCTGATGTCGTCGGTCTTCAAGACGTCGCAGTATAGCTGGACGCCAATCGGCGCCGCGCAGTATATCGACCAGGCCACGATCAAGGAGTTTCAGGATTTCTATCACACCTATTATGTGCCGAACAATGCCACGCTCGTGATCGCGGGTGACTTCAAGCATGACGAAGCAGTAAAGGCAGCGAAGGATTATTTCGGCGACATCCCGAAGGGCGCCGACATCGTCCGCACGTTCACCGAAGAAGCACCGCAGACGGCGGAGCGCAGCGAAGAAGTGAGCGAAAAGATCACGCCGCTGCCGGCCGTTGCGTACGGTTGGAAGACCTGCGCAGAAGGACAGAAGGATGCGTACGCGCTCGATATGCTTGCCGCCGTGCTCATGCAGGGTAACAGCTCGCGTATGGTCAAGCGCTTGAAGGACCAGGACCAGTTGGTCGTCGAAGTCAGCCCGATCGCCATGACGCTCGAGAAGGATGGCGTCTTTGGTGTGCTTGCCGTCGCGAAGCAGGGCGTCGAACTTTCGAAGATTCGCAAAGAGCTTGACGAGGAAGTCGCAAAGATCCAGAACAGCGGCATCTCCGACGAAGAATTCCAGAAGGTACGTAACCAGACGACGAAGGATATCGTCCAGCAGGCATCGAGCCTCGGCAGCATCGCCTTCGGGTTGTCGCACCAGTACACACTCTTCCACGACACCAAGCGCTTCAATTCGGAGATCGATCGCTACATGGCGGTCTCGAAAGCCGATATCCAGCGCGTCGCGAAGAAGTATTTGACCACGCAAGGACGCTCGGTCATTACCTACACTGTTCCGTCGAACCAATAATCTGCAGCAGACTCCAGACCATGACTTTCAAGAATATGAAAACAATCACCACGTTCGTCGCCGCAGTGCTCATGCTTGGCGCGACTCTTTCGTATGCGCAGGTCGATCGCTCGCAGAAGCCGGCTCCGGGACCGCTCCCGAAATCAGCCGTGCCGCCGTTCAAGGAGTTCACGCTCAAGAACGGTCTTCGCGTTGTGATCGTCGAAGATCATAAGCAGCCGCTCGTCTACTTCCGCACGCTCATCCTCAGCGGCAACGCGCAGGACGGCGCGAATAACGGCGCAGCCGCAGCGGTGTCGGCATTGCTCGAAAAGGGCACGAAGAAGATGTCGGCTGACGAGATCGCCAAGAAGCTCGACTTCTACGGCGCGTCACTCGGCGCCGGATCGTCGGTCGATGACATCAACGTCTCGATCGGCTGTATGAAGCGCGATATGGACAACGTGCTCTCGATCTACGCCGACGTCATTAAGAACCCGACGTTCCCGGCGGACGAACTCGAGAAGTACAAGTCCGAGACGCTCTCGGGCCTGAAGGCGTCGCGCCAGAGCCCCGTGGAACTTGGCCGCAAGATGGGCCGCTTGCTCACCTACGGTTTGCATCCGTACGGCATGTTCCAGACTGATTCCACGGTGAAAGCACTTACCGTCGATGCGATCAAGCAGTGGCACCAGATGCATTTCTGCGGATCGAACGCGATCATCGCTGTCGTCGGCGATATTACTGAGAAAGAAATCAAGCCGGTGCTCGAAAAGCAGTTCGGCGATTGGAACAAAGGCACGTATTTCCCGCCGTCGTTCCCGATCGTGCAGCCGACAAAGGGCACCACGATCAGCCTCGTCGATCGTCCGGGCTCGGCCCAGTCGACCGTTCGTCTGCAGCACCTCGGCCTTGCAAGCTCCAACCCGGACTACGACCGGGCGAGCTTGGTGATGTCGATCTTCGCCGGCAATGGCGTGATCGGTTTCCAGAACCGCCTCTTCCAGAACATCCGCGAGAAGCATGGCTACACCTACACGCCGGGTGGTTCGCTCACACGCTCGATCGATCCGGGTGTGATGGTTGCCGTTGCCGAAGTTCGCAACTCGGTGACGGATTCCGCTCTCGACCAAATGCTCATGGAGTACAAGCGCCTTTCGACCGAGCCGATCAGCGAGTCCGAACTCAATTTTGCGAAGGGACTCATCGCCGGTAAGTTCATGATGGATCTCGCAGAGCCGCAGAACACCGCAGGCCTCGTGCTCTCGACGCTCGAATACAATCTGCCGAAAGATTACTATTCGACCTACCCCGAGCGCATCTCGAAGTTCACGTCGGCGGAGTTGATGGATGTTGCAAAGAAGGTCTATCCGCCGGAAGACCTCAGCATCATCGTCGTCGGCGATGCATCGCAGGTGCTGCCGAAGTTGCAGCGTTTCGGGAAGGTCGATGTGTATGATCTCGACCTCAAGCCGAAGAAGAACGTCGAAGTGAAGATGCACTCGACGAACGTCACGGTCGATGAAGTGCTCGAGAAACTGTATCAGGGTCTCAACAAGCCGGCGTATGCTGCGCTGAAGAATCGCAAGATCGAAGGCACGCTCAGCGCCGACATCGGCGGCATGACGCGCAAAGCGAAGTTCGAGGAGATCGATGCCGCACCGAAGCGCGTGTGGAAGAAGATCGACTTCGGCGCGCCGATCGTCATCGAGACCCGCGTCGACGGCGAGCATGTCTATGGCTACGCTCCGGGGCAGGGTGGCGAGGTCGATCCGGAAACGGCGCACTCCGAACTCGGCGGTGCGGTGTTTAACGAAGAGCTTCATCTGAAGGACCCGGGCTACGAACTCAAAGTGCTCGGCATTCAGGCAGTGCCGGCCGGCGATGCGTACGTACTCGACGTGCAGAAGCCGGGCAAGTACCACGAGAAATGGTACATCGACGTCAAGACGGGCTACCGCACGCGTCTCGAACAGATCGAAGGCGACAACGTCTCGACGCAGGACTTCAGCGATTTCCGTCCGGTCGATGGCATCCCGTACGCATTCAAGATCGCCATCCACGGCGGCGGCGACCAGACGGTCGAGCTCACCTCGATCACGCACAACGTCACGGTGGACGATAAAATGTTTATGAAGAAATAACACCGGTTGCCCCTACGAATTACTGAGTTGACGGAAAGAGACGGCGTTACAACCGTCTCTTTTTTTATGCGGATGAGAACTTACTCATAATGTCCCTTTCAGTAAAACATTTTGCCTTCTACAGTGTCTTTCATTATGGCGAACTATTTAATAATAAACAACTATGCTCGTATTTCGTCGTTCTTGGCTTCTTGTTGCGCTATTGCTTCTTATGTGTGCTGGACAGTCTAGATCGCAAGTGCCGAAGCGATCCGAACCAACACCCGAACGAGCTGTCTACAATCGAACCGCCGAACGAATCTCAACCACCTCGGGTGGGGTATTACGACTGGTATCCTGTGCCGACGATGGGAGTCCTCGATTGATTATTGCCGATCCAACCAAATCAACGCCGTTGCTCGACGAGGATGCACGCCAAGATGAGCAGCAAGTTTCGACCGCAGCCGAACGGTACGTGAGGAGCATTGCAACGAATGCGCTGTTGCTTCCAACAGAAGCGATACTTATTACCAAAGGGACGGTTCTCGTCGGGAATTCATGGCATGTACTGTTTGACGTCACTTACGGTGGCATTCCATTACGCGACCGTCATGTACATGTTCATATTGGGGCACTCAATGGTTCGGTGATGGTTCTGCGGTCGTCTATCCCGTCTGCAAGCCCCGTCCTGGGAGGGGAGACGATTACCCCTGAGCAAGCCTTCGATGTTGCAGAGACCGATTACTCCGGTGGTCGGCCCAAGCCATATACGATCACACAGGAACCGACACTCGTTTATGTCAATCTCCCGACCCCAACGGACCTCCGTCTTGCCTACGAAACGATTATCAGTGACGGCTTCCACCAGTTGCGATATACGATTGACGCGAGGACAGCAGACTTACTCGAGAAGCGAGATATGGTCGAGTGTAATTACACTTCGGATCCAGGCGAGATTGCTCCGGACATCAACAGGGCTAACTCCAATCGCGGTCTCGCGGAGGAGCAGAGCTCGGATAGCACTGGTGTAGCAATCCAGCAATCGACTGAAACGGTTCAAGGCCGTGTGACGGCGGCCGTCCATCTTCATACACCGACGGATACGTTAACAATTGTCGGTCTCGGATACGTTACTGTCACGGTGAATAACAAATCACTGACTACCGATTCACTCGGATATTGGTCTACGGACGCAACATACCCTGTGAAAGTGGTGAGCACACTAAGCGGTCCATACTATTCGGTGTCGAGACAGGATGGTAAGCCCAACGGTATCATCAACTCTACGTTCGCCTCCGGGTCGTGTGATATTCGTTGGGACGATTCGAATGCGGATCCTGCAGAGCGAGATGCAGCATACGCCGTTGGTGAGGCACGCGCGCATGTGGCATCGGTTGATACAGGGATAGTCCAGCGTCTCAAGCAACGCTTACTGGTTAAAGTGAACGAGAGCAATACCTGCAATGCATTTTATGATCCAACGTCGGTTTCACTCAACTTTTTTGCTGCAGGATCGGGATGTGTGAATACCGCACAAATTGCAGATGTTGTCGCCCACGAATTCGGCCACCGGGTTAATCACGCCCGATATTTGGTTGCCGGCGCCCAGTATATGACTGATCTCTCCCTCAACGAGGGCTTTGCGGATCTCTCGAGTAATTTCCTGCGAGACGACCCCGTGATCGGCAAAGGCTTTACCGGGAAGAATTCTACACTTAGAACGAGCGACAACAAGAAGCAATGGCCAAAAGATATCTCGCCCGATGCGCACATGACAGGCACAATCATTGCGGGCGCAATTTGGGATTATCGTAAACTTGTAGGTCACGATATCGCCGAGCGTGAATTCAATCTTTGTGGCTATCATACACCGGACGGAACCGGTTTTAACGACCCCGCATCAATTCGGGATGTATTTCTCGAGGTGTTGACGGCGATGTTTCTCGTCGATGACGACAACAACAATCTCAATGATGGGACACCACATGCGGCGGAGTTGCTCAAGGCATTTCAGCTCCATAATCTCGGTATCCAGAATTATGGCAACATTGAGGTCGACCCGATCGCAGATGGAAAGGCCGATGATTGGTTTTACCCTGTTACCGTCAGGGCTTCGTTTGAAGGACCGGTAGGAACGCTCAATTCAGACTCGGTGAAGTTGTACTACTCGACCGATGCGAAGACGTATTCCTCCGTTGCGTTGGCAGCAGCAGGCAATGGTACATTTACAGGTAGCATCCCAAGGCTGCCCCAGCATTCTCTGGTTCGATATTATGTCTCTGCGTCTACCAATTATGTCGATGCAGGGAGAGCGACATTCCCGATGTACACGACACAGCCGTTCGAGTTTGTCGTGAGTTACGATTCGAAATTCGTCGACAATTGCGAGACGGACAAGGGCTGGACGTTTGGACTTTCTTCCGATGCCGCGACAAACGGACTCTGGACGTTCGGCACACCTGACGGCTCAGTGGATGTCTACGATGACCATTCGGTCGACGGATCAAATTGCGTCCTGACGAGTAGCCCGGTCTCAGGTGGTGCAACGACTGCCACAACATACAAGCTTGACCTCGCCGGGATGTCCGATCCTGTTGTTCGATTCTGGTTCTATTTTAGCAACGACAAGGGGACCAACGGTGGGGCTCCGGTATTCAAATCTTCATTTTCGACGAATGGATCTTCGTATAAGACGCTCCAAACAACCAGTCTTTCATCCAATGGATGGAAACCCTATGCATTCCGAGTCAAGGATGTGACGAGCACGCTCAACTCATCGTTCACATTACGCTTCGCTGTCAGTGACTATGTCGCACCCTCGCAATACCCTCAGATGAATCCGCCACCAGGCACAATTTCCGAAGCCGGAATTGACGATATTGAGATCCTTGATGTTGCTCCGCTGGGTGTCAATGAGGCGTCTGTTCAGAATGACATTCACGTTTGGCCTAATCCGGTTGATCATGGTGCGGAGGTGACCCTATCGGGCCAGCAAATACATGCGCAAACCGCAACACTTGTTGACATCCTGGGTACTTCCATTTCGGTGTCACTGCGTTCACGCCCAGGAGGATGCTCTTTTGTAATTCCAGGCGCTGCCGAACCCGGAGTCTATCAATTGATTGTGTCTGGATTTGATCGACCGGTGAAAGTTATTGTTCGGTAGTCCTACTTGCATCTCTCCCCAGCGCTTCGCGTTCGGTGGGAGCCATCCTCCGGTGGTGAATGTATTCACTCCATGAAGTCACGGGCGGCAGCAATGCCGCCCGTTTGCGTGTTGTGGTGGAGTTCAACATAAGATATAAAGATAGACAGCGCAACAATGTGCCTCGTGCCGGTCTTTATGGCTGTCACGTCTTCGGTATATGTTTCATTCGTATCTTAGCTGAGTGGCGATGTAGTGCACAAGCAACCAATATCGTGTACAACGTTTGTTATCATGGTCAGATGGAAACAAAGGATAATTTGCCACTGTGCGGTTACCGTTGTTTTGCCGTAGCGTTATTTTCTGACAGGTTGTAAATAAGTGTCATGTTAACGTCTGCGGAAGAATAGAGTATATCTACCTCAGTACAAGTGTACTGGATCAATCAATATTACGGACTGTTAGATCGGGTGCCTCAGCGAAGGCTAATATGGTACATGGTTCTTCAACTTTTGGTGGGCCTGCTACCCACTCAGTCGTTGCATGCCCAATGGAGGAAAATCGGCACCTTCCAACTTCCAGTCTCGACAGTGATAGTCGTTGATTCCGGCAACGTTTCACCACCCACGATTCTTGTGGGGACCTCGATGAGGGACGGGATACAGAAGGAATGGGCTGGAGTATGGAGAACCAATGATGGTGGCAAGACCTGGCTTGAAACCTATTTCCTAAACGGCTGCATCAACTGCAGCATTACCGAGTTTGCAGTAAGAGATGAACATCATGCCTGGTTTAGTGCTGGAGATGGATCTGTATCGGGTGGGAGTGGTGGATGTTTCTCAACAACGGATGGTGGCATCACTTGGAAATCTCTGTTACCCGCCTCCACGTCACAATCCTCGAATGCAGTCACTTACATACCGTCATCAGCCCGGTTAATATTATCGAGGTGGGGTGATTATGCTCTGGTGTCTTCGGATGAAGGAGCTTCGTGGAATACATTCGGCATCCCATCGCTTGCATTTGACTTAAGCGGCGGCATAGTGTTAAATGAGGCTGATGTGTTCATCGTAAACAGCGGATTGACTGCGGGACCTACCTTCTTTCCTAATTACTCGAGCAGTGATGCTGGGGTAACTTGGAACATGATGTCTACAACAACGGAGTCGATTCAACCGGCATCGTTTCGTGGGAGCATATTTATGCTTTCAGGTTATCCGCGTCGGGGCGATTCAGATAACCTGGATACACTATTTCGATCGACTGACTTGGGCAGTACATGGCAATTTATCTATGCATTCGACCCACCATTTAACTTAGTTGGAACCGTAGGCGCAGACGATTTCTCACTCTTTGTCCAGACAGTACAAGGCGTTTCTCCAAATCCGTTTCCTGGCTTTCTACACTCATTAGATTCAGGTAGGTCATGGATGCCCATCTGTGGTCCGGAGAACTATGGTGAATCACGCTTCTTCGTATCCAACTATGGAATTTGGGCTGGTAATTACGACGGGAGCCTGTGGTACAACCGCACGAAGAAAGCGAATGCGGACCGGCTACAGTTCGTGACGGATGGGTCGGGGCAGCTCGTTGTACCGACCGGGAAGACTGTCAGCGTGCCGATCCATTATACACATACTGCATACTACGAACCGGTCGATTCACTCAGCTTCATACTCAATTATTCCGATGCATTAGTCTTCGATCATGATTCCGCATCGGCTGGGTGGGATGTGATTCGGCGCGAGGTTGGTCAATCGAGTGTGAAGATCATTCTCGGCAGAACCGATCCCGCACCTGCAACGCCCGATTCGCTGATCGCGACACTATTTTTCCATACTCTCGTCACCACAGAACGTAGCGCAACCGTTGCCCTCGACGAAATAAACTTCAACCAAGACACGACCTTCCGCGAATGCATGGTTGCATCGCTGACGAAGAATGACACGCTGTTTATTGATCTCACGGATGCCTGCGGCGATAGCCTTATCCGGGAATACTTGCGGCATGATGGGATGCTGCAGATCGATGCCATTCGTCCGAATCCATCGTCGGGTGCGGTTCGGCTTTCGGTACGCTCGGCGGCAGATGGCGTGGCCGCGATCGAGGTGGTCAATGCGCTTGGGGAAGTGGTGGCATCGCACGAACGGGGACTGACTTCCGGCATGAATGAGATCGAACTGCCAACATCGACGCTGCCGAACGGAGTATATTACGTCCGCCTGCGTTCGCACGGCGACACCGTCGGCGCAAGTGTGGTGATCGAGCGATAATCATTGGGTAGGATAGTCTCAACGATCTCTGCGGCCCAGATTCCTCGCCAATGGCTCGGAATGACAACGTTTGAAACTCGCTTCGCCCGAGCAAAGGAACATTGCGAGAGGGAGGTTGTTGTGACTCTATATCATTCAATCTGCGCTTGTGGTAATGAAACGACTTGTTGTAACCGTTGCGGCGGTGATGTATTCGGTGTTTGCGGTGGGGTGCGGTTCGAGCATTAATTTGTTCTCGAAGTCGGAGGATGTGAAGCTGGGGCAGCAGATGACCTCGCAGATTGCATCGGACCCGAAGGATTATCCGGTGCTCAATAATCCAACCGTCACAGGATATGTCCAGGGGATTGTGAATACGGTGCTTCGCTCGCCGAACATCAAGAACCGCGATTTTCAGTACAAGGTCACGATCATCCACGACGACAAGACGATTAACGCGTTCTCGATTCCGGGCGGCGGCATTTATGTCTACACGGGGCTGATGAAGTTCATCGACAACGAGGCGACGCTGGCGGGGATTCTCGCGCATGAGATCACGCATGCCGATCATCGCCATTCGACGGCACAGATGTCGAAGCAGTACGGCTTGCAGATCGTGGCGGGTCTTGCCGTCGGTCAGGCCGGTGGTTCGACGACTACGGCGGAGTTGGTGCAGTACGTGACCGGTGTCGGTGGTTCGCTCGCGATGCTTCGGTTCTCGCGCGACGACGAACGCGATGCCGATGCAACGTCGTTCGAGGATCTTCGTACGATCCCAGGGCAGCCGTACTATCCTGCGGCGATCAAATACTTTATGCTCAAGACGCTCTCGTGGGACCCGAAGGGCGCGACGGCGTCGCTCGAAAAGAACCTCGCCACGCATCCGCCTTCCAAAGAGCGCCTCGATGCGGTCGTCAAGCAAGCCATCGATGCGCATCTTCCGTCCGAACCGCCGGCAAGCCAGCTTCGGGCAAGCGAGTACCAGCGAGTGCGCGCGATGTTACCGTAACTTTCAGCGCATTCGTGTGTTTGAAATGATGTGAAGTACCCTCGGCTTAGAACACCACGTCCTCGGAATCCGTATCGTTCGATACGCTGGGTCGTGTTGTTGCTTGCAATTATTTGTGCCCACGTCGATGCGAGAGCGACGATCAAGGTTCTTACCGACACCGTCAAATTCCAACCGGTCAAGCTCGGTTTCTCGCGCGATGCTTATGGGGTGATCACAAACACTGGCCCGGGCGACGAGACGCTGACCGATATCCGTCTCTTCCCGTTATTCTCCGGAAGCGGAGAATTTCAGATTCTTACCGGCGCGCAGACGCCGCTCGTGCTTGGGGCCGGGCAGAACGATCGAATCCTGATCCACTTTCAACCGCAACTTTCCGGCACACGCACGGCATTCATCCGCTGTATTAGCGCGAACGATACGGTACTGATCCAACTGGTCGGCGAAGGGGCGATGACGGCGCCGGATGTCATTACGGTGCCCGATAGCATCGACTTTGGTACGAGGCTGCCGGGGGAGATTGTGGACACAACTGTGCTCATGATTGCACAAGGCCCGGACAGCGCGACGGTGAATACCTTCGTCGTTACAAACAATAATGCCGTGCTCGTCTTCGATGCAGCGCCGCTCGACCAAACACAGAGCTTCCCGGCCGTGCTGCATGCGGGTGATACGCTCAGGTTTCGGCTGCGCTTCTCGCCGATCCTTCCGGCCGGAACATACACCGGCGGCCTGACAGCAGTCGGGACCGTAACGGGTTCGCCGTTCTGCGTATGCAAGGGAGCGGTCGAGGTGCCGGAATTCGAGTTGCATCCCGGCCTCGTTAGTTTCGGGATCGTACCGCAAGGAGAGAACCACGACACCACGATATTTCTCGTCAACACGTCACGCATTACCGATCATTTCGCAGCGTTGACGGCCCTGAATCCACCCTTCTCATACGTGAATGCACCGACAGGCGCATTCGATATCTCCGCTGGCGATACGCTCGTTCTGAGAATTCATCTCGATGCATCGAAGGCAGGACAGTTCAGTAACGGGATCGACATTGCGCAAGTCTCGCCGCCCTATCCGACGTTCGATCGGCTATCGCTCGTCGAAGCGACCGTCGTCGCCGGCGCGCTGCATTCGTCGTCCCTCGCGCCGCTGGATGTGACCTGCGGGATCGACTCGACATTCCACGGCACATTCACCATTCGCGATACGGGAAAATATCCGGTGACGGTGGACGCACTCCGTGTAAGCGATCCGAACCTGACAATTAGCGGATTCTCGGCGCCGACGACGTTCGCACCGAGCGACGTCCAGACAATTGACTTTACGTATCGTCCCTCGCAGCCGCTTGTGCACGATACGACGATCTTCGTTCGGTTGTTGTGGAAGAACACGCTCGTGCTGCTCGATAGTATAGCGATCCATGTGCATCCGCTTGAAACGACGGTTATACTTAGTGCCGAGTCGTCGCCGACCGAGCGCGCTGTGACGGTGATGCCCCAGCTCGATCCGCAGATTGTGCGGTATGCGATGACAACGCTCGTCTTCGATGTTCGTATCACCCCTACAACGCTCGCGCAGCCGGATATTGCGTCGCTGATCGCGTCGCTTGCGCCTGCAGTGACGGTCGATACTGCGACGATCGGCAGTGGGGAATACCGGATCACACTTACGAGCACATCCGGCCCGCTTCCGGCGTCGATCGACTCGATTATTCGACTCACCCTACGCTTTGTCGTTCTGCGTGATAGCGTCGCGACCATCGTCATGAAGACGACCAGTCCGGAATTCGACGGTTGTTTGTCGTTTGCCGACGATTCGATCACCGTGACGGCACCGAACCTCTGCGGCGATCCGGAAATGCGATGGTATCTTCGATCTGTGCGAGCAGGTTACACGGCGATCGTTCGCGAAAATCCGGTTATGAGCGATCGTGTCGTTGTGGATTGCTCGCTTCCGGTCGCATCGACCGTGACGGCATCCGTCGAATCACTCGAGAACGGCACCGTTGTCGGTGCAACAGATCCTTCGACACTCTCTGCCGGAGCACGGACGCTCACATTTGACACGCGTCGTTTACGCTCCGGTGCGTATGGGATCGTACTGAATTTTGTAGATGATGCTGGCCGTCGTACGACGATTACAGACCGATTTACTCTCGTGAAATAGTTGCGGATGGAACCTACCAAAGAACTCCGCGAGACCTTACGCCGTCAGGCCTTGCAGCGGCGCAACGACATCCCCGAACATCTTCGCTCCGCATTCTCGCACATGATCAAGAAGAGCGCACAGGAGATTATCGAAGAACTTGGCGCACGAACGGTTCATTGCTATCTGAGTTTTCGAAGCGAAGTCGATACGAGCGAACTCATCCATGCCTTGCGGGCCGACGGCATCCGGATCGTCTCGCCGGTAACACTTGACGACGGACGAATGGAATCGTACGAACTTACCGAGAAGCGCACTGTAGGTTCGTTCGCCGTGCCGGAGCCGGAGCGAGTGCATCGTGTGAGTCCGAGCGAGATCGATGTGGTGATTCTCCCCGTCGTATCGTATGACGGAGCGGGGACACGACTCGGCTATGGCAAAGGATTCTACGACCGGTTTCTTGCCGAGCTTGCTGCAAGTGTACCGAAGATCGGTCTTGCATTTTGCGCACAGGAATCGGATGCGATCCCACGCGAAGCGCACGATATCCCGTTGGATATTATTATCACCGAGCAGGGGCTCGTCCGCCCCGATCATGTTATTTAGTGGGCGTCGAACCAGGTTGCTCCGAACCCTGAATCTACTTCGAGCGGCACTGCCATCGGCAACGCATGTTGCATGCGATACTCGACGATCTCTTTGACATCGTCTTTTTCGCCGGGGTAGACATCGAAGACGAGTTCGTCATGCACCTGCATGATCATCAGCGATTTCATCTTCCTGCGTTCGAGCTCGCGCTGGATCGTGATCATCGCCAGCTTCATCATCTCCGCCGCGGTACCCTGAATAGGCATGTTGATTGCCGCGCGTTCGTCGGCAGCGCGCACGGTCTGGTTAGAGGCGTTGATGTTCGACATATATCGACGGCGACCGAGGAGCGTCTGGACATACCCCGTATGCTTTGCGAATGCGATTGTCGAATCGATGAAATCCTTGATCGATGGAAATGCGGCGAAGTAACTTCGGATGATCTCGCTGCCTTCTTTCTGCGAGATGCCGAGACGAGTAGAAAGACCAAAGGCGCCGATGCCGTACATGATGCCGTAGTTCACTTCCTTCGCTTTGCGGCGCATGTCACGAGTCACGTCTTCGAGCTTGACACCGAACACACGTGCTGACGTTTGTGTATGAATATCCTCGCTGTTGGCAAACGCGCGGATAAGGCCGTCGTCTTTGGCCATGTGCGCCATGATGCGAAGCTCGATCTGCGAATAGTCCGCCGAAAAGATCTGTCCGCCTTTGAAGCGAGAGACGAATGCCTTTCGGAGTCCGCGGCCCATTTCGGTGCGCACCGGGATGTTCTGCAGGTTCGGATCGTTCGACGACAGGCGTCCCGTTGCTGCGACCGCCTGGTTGTAACTCGTATGGACAAGTCCGGTGTCGGGATTAACCATCGTCGGCAGCGCATCGACGTAGGTCCCGCGCAACTTCTGGTACTGACGATAGTTGAGAATATCCTCGGCGATCGGGTGATGCGCTTTGAGTTGTTCGAGCACCGACGCATCGGTCGAATAGCCTGTCTTCGTCTTCTTCACGGGCGGCAAACCCATTTTCTTGAACAGGATCTCCCCGAGTTGCTTGGTCGAGTCGATATTAAACTGCTCGCCGGCATGCTTATAGATACTATTGCAGACAGCGTGTGCCTCACGCTCCATTTCTTTGCTCACTTCCGCCAGCAGTTTCGTATCGATCTTTACGCCGTTATATTCGACGGCGGTCAGCACTTCGATGAGAGGAAACTCGATGAAGTTCGCAATCTTCGTGAGCTGTTTCGATTCGATTTCCTTACGGATCGCATGCTTGAGTTGCAGCGTAATATCCGAATCTTCCGCGCCATATTCTGCAAGCTGATGCGTATCGACGGCCGCCATGACTTCGGCCGACGTCTCTTTCTTGAGCTTGCCTGCAATATCGCTCAGCGGGACGGGCTGATAATTCAGATAGTGCAGCGACAGATCGTCCATCGAGAGTAAGCCGTCGGATTGCAAGAGGCTCGATGCGATCATCGTATCGAACGTGATCGGCGTAACCTTGATGTCGTACTTGCGAAGTACGAGCGCATCGTATTTAATGTTCTGACCGACTTTGTTTATCCGCTGGCTTTCGAGGATCGGTTTCAGCAGTGCGAATACGTCGGTTGCCGCCAACCCCGTGTTTGTTGCATTCGCTTCGGCCGGTTCGCCCTTCGTGTTCTCGCCGAAGAGCGACGACAGATCGCTCGGCGGCGTTTCGAGTTTGAGCGGGATGTAATATGCTTCGTGCGGTGTGACCGAGAAGGAGATGCCGATTGGTATGGCGCGCATGGCGTTCGACGAGGTGGTCTCGAGATCGAAGCACAACTCCTTGGCTGTTTTTAATTTTGATACCAAACTTCGCAACTCCTTGAGCCCGAGAATGGTCTGGTATTCGTGCTTGACGGATCGGATCGTCTTCACGGCGCCTCGGTCCTGTACTTGGGGCGTTTCGGCGGCGGGTTCGGAATGCGGGGCAAGCGCACTTGGCGCTTCGTTGCCGAGGAATATCTTCTCTTCGGCATGAAGCTTTGCCAGAAGCGACTTGAATCCGAGATCCATCAGCATCGCTTCGACCTTTCGGAAGTCGGGCAGTTTGGTGTACTTCAGGTCATCGAGCGTAACATCCACCGGCACGTCGCGCTTGATCGTCGCGAGTGTGCGCGAAAGGTACGCGTTCTCTTTGTCGTTCGTCAGCTTTTCCTTGAGCGCTTTCTTCGTGATCTTGTCGAGGTGTGTATACACGCCGTCGAGATCGCCGTATTCTTGGATCAGCGGAGTGGCGGTCTTTTCGCCCACGCCTTTGACGCCCGGAATATTATCGCTCGTATCGCCGACAAGCGCGAGATAGTCGATGAACTGTTCGGGTTTCAAGCCGTACTTCTCTTCGACGGCTTTTTCGTCCATGAGGTCGAGCGTATTGGCGTCCTTCGGGCGCAGTAACTTTACATGCTTGGAAACGAGCTGGCAAAAGTCTTTGTCGGGGGTGATGATAACCGTTTCGATCTTGTTCTTATCGGCCATGAGCGAGAGCGTACCGATGAGATCGTCGGCTTCGTAGCCGCTGAGTTCGAGTAACGGAATTTTGTATGCCTGCGTGAGCTCTTTGATCTCTTTAATCTGCGGACGCATATCTTCCGGCATTGCCTCGCGTGTCGCTTTGTACTCTTTGTACATCTCGTGGCGGAATGTCGGCTGCGGCGTGTCGAAACAAACGGCCGCGTAATCCGGCTTATGCATTTCGAGCGCCTGATGCAGGCCGGTCATGAAGCCGAACACGGCACTGGTGTTCTGGCCTTTGGAATTCGTCAACGGACGAGAGATAAAGGCAAAATAGGAGCGGTAGGCAAGTGCCATGCCGTCAATAAGCAGCAACAACGGTTTTTCGCGTTCGGCCATACGAAGTTTGAGCGTGAAGATTATCGAACAAAGATACTGCACGCGGAGTGCGAGCAGACCGCAGGGGGAGGAAGCTCCGTATGCACGCTTTACTACGACGTCATTCTGAGCGAAGCGAAGAATCCCTTCGGGGTTGCCTCAACGGTTCGTGCAGACCGAAACGGGGACGGACTGAGAGTCCGTCCTGCTGGCGTCGGTATGCTGCGGCTCCGCTGAAGGGATTCTTCGCTTCGCTCAGAATGACGGGTGGAGAAAGGGCATTGCGTCTTTGCGCATTGAGTCCGGCAGGACGGCCACGTTCGTAGCCCACGAATTCATTCGTGGGCGGGGTTCGGGGCGAACCCACTGTTCGTGGCTGCCGAAAGAGCACGGACTAAGAGTCCGTGCCACCGGCCTTGGGCATGCTGCGGCTTCGCCGCATAGAGTCCGGCAGGACGGCCACAGACGTAGCCCACGAATGTATTCGTGGGCGGGCTTCGGGGCAAGATCGAAAGTTCGTGGCCGCCGAAAGAGCACGGACTAAGAGTCCGTGCCACCATTCTTGGGATGCTGTGGCTGCGCTGAAGGGATTCTTCGCGGAGTTTACACTGAGCGAAGCGAACGTGCTCAGAATGACGTTACTGATTACGAATTACGAACGACTGATTACGACTACCGAATGTACCGTATCTATTGCGACTTCGACGCGACCGTAACGGTGAACGACGTCTGGGATTCTCTTTTCCGTACGTTCGGGAAGCCGAATGCATTTACGGTTTGGCAGAAGCTCAATACAGGCGAGTACACAGCCGCACAGTGTATTGCCGAGGCCTGTGCGACCGTCGAGAATGGCGATCCCGCTATATTCGCCGAGATGTTCGGCGCGCAGCCGTTGCGTGAGGGGTTTTTAGAATTTGTGCACTTCTGCCGACAGCAGGGCATCGAGATCCGAATTGTCAGCGATGGGTTTAGTATGTACATTCGACCGATCCTGGAGCGCAACGGGCTCGACATCCCGTTCTATGCAAATACGGTCGAGCTTACGGATTCAGGTACGCTCTCGGTCGCGTTCGATAACGGACGCGAGTCGTGCTGGCGCTGCGGCGCGTGCAAGTGCGGGGCCATTGCGACGACCAGTGCGGATGAGGATACGATCGTGTATATCGGCGATGGGTACTCGGATGTTTGTCCGATCGACATTGCGGACGTCGTCTTTGCCCGCGATATGCTTCGAGGTTTTTGCGGACGCAAAGGCATCCCGTATCATCCGTTCGAAGATTTTCATACGGTGACAGAGATTTTAAAAACCTATCTCGTCGAACGGCCGAAGTACAAACGGAAAGAAGCAGAAAAGAACCGACGCAAATTATATGTCACTGAGTAACGAGCTCCGGCCGATCATCCCTACTATCTTTGCAGACGGCATCGTCGCTGCACAAAGTACCCGCGAGGGCGGCGTGTCGCCATTACCGTACGGCCTGAACCTGTCGAGCCATGTCGGCGACGAGTTGGAGAATGTGCTGGAGAATCGTCGGCGCTTCTACTTGCATATCGGCATTCCCTCGGATTCGCGGATAGTATATCAGAATCAAATACATAGTGCGAACGTCACAATGGTCAGTGGCAGCGAAGGCATTGTGCCCAACTCCGATGCGCTGGTTACGAGCGAGCAAGGGGTCTTTCTTGCCGTAAGCATTGCCGATTGTACGCCGGTACTCTTACACGATCCCGTCACGAATATCATAGCAGCCGTGCATGCCGGTTGGCGCGGGACGGAGCAGCTTATCGCATTAGCAACGGTTCGCAGAATGATCGAGCTCGGCGCCGAGGCGGAGCATATCCGTGCGTTCATCGGCGCGTCGGCGTCGGGCGAGCGATATGAAGTCGGTTCGGAAGTTGCGACACTCTTCGAAAAGAGCTATTATACCGAGATGCCGAACGGGAAGTGTATGCTCGATGTGAAGAAAGCCAATCGCGATCAACTGCTCATTGCCGGGTTGCTTCAGGAGCATATCGAGATTTCTCCGCGCTGCACGATCGGCGACGATGCGCTCCACTCCTATCGCCGCGACGGCAAACGTTCGGGAAGGATGTTTGCCGTGATCGGAAGAGTGTGAAGCCCGCCGTATGTCATAGCGATCAATACGAGAAATCCCCTGAAGTCTGCCCGAAGCTTGCGGCACATTTCAGGGGATTCCTCATTTCACTCGGAATGACGGCAAGTCCTTACGGCTTCGTCACGATCGGTTTGATCGGGAAGGCTTGCGACTGCTTTTTGTGGACTTCGAGTTCGGTCGCGAGAATTGCATTCGGCGCGATGAGCGTGGCCGGGACTTTGCTCGCAAAGCCGAAGAGCCCTGCGCCCGAGCCGGCAGGCAGCTGAACGTTACGGATGCTGCGCTCAGACGAGAACTTCAACTCTTTGAGGTCGCGGATCGTCGGGAAGCCGATTTCGACACCTCGCAGCAGTTCTTCTTTGCCGTCGGGATAGACTTTGTACACGAGCGACGGACGAATCGACTTTGCACCTTCCATCAAGTCGCTGACGTTGCTAAGGCCTTCGGTGAAGTTCAACAGTCCGGACTGCGTCGAGCGAACGACGATGCCGAAATTGTATCCGTCCTCTTTTGCGATCTTGAACATTTCGCTGCGAAGCTCCGACGTTTTCTTTGCCTTCGAGTCGGTCAGCTCGACGATACCGGCGCCTGCCAGCGTACCGCCGCCACCTCCAGCGCCGGGGCGAGCATGACCGTTCGGTTCTTTCACTTCCTTCGTGGGCGTGCGGGTCATGTAGAGGGTTTTGAGTATTCCGTCCTTGACGAGTTCGAGTCGGCCCGGGACGATCCCTTCTTCATCGACCGAATAGCGGCCAAGAGCGGAGAGCAGCCACTCGGGCGCTTTCTTGGCGTTTGGATTCGGATCGTCGATGACAGAGACCGATGCGGGCAGTACTCTGGTGTCGAGCTTCTTCTGAAAGGTCGGTCCTTTTGCACCGGTCATGAAAAACACATCGCCGCCGCCGAGGACATCCTCACGCTTGGCAGAAAACTTCGAGATGATTTGCTCGGAAATAAAATCGGTGCCGGCGCCGTCTTCGAACAGAACGGGGCCGCTATATTCTTTGCCGTCGAACTTCTTCGACGCTGCAAGTGCGGCGAGGTTCTTCGCGAGCTTTTCCGTCCGATCCAGGAGCGCGGCTTCGGACGGCATTGTTGCCGGTGAGAGTTCGCTGACGGTGAACGCTAACGAAAGCGGTTCGCCGTCGTCCTCGGCCTGAGCCGTCGCCTGAACGTTGAGATCGCACTCGGACTGCGGCGTACGCGTATGCGAGCCTTCCGAGTTCATCATGATCGAATAACTGTTCGAGTACGAGAGCGTGACACTGCAATTTTGTATCGCCTTATATTGGAGGAAGACGGCCGAGAGCTTCTTCACCAACGCTTCGAGCGCGGGGACGTTCGCATTGAAGGGGATTGGCTCTTCGAGTACTTCCACCTTCGGGGCTTTGGAAAAGTCCGGCAGATTGCGGTCTTCATCGGAAAGCTGCTTGCGTTCGAGCGCGGCTTTCTTTTTGGTGAACGTCTCGTTGGCGTCTTTGAAGAGGTTATCGGTCGCAAGCCAGAAACCGCGGCGGACAAGATTATAGTCATCGTCGAGCGGCAGATTCATATCGCTCGACGCACCGCCGCCGCCGAACATGCTCGACGCATCGTTGAAGTTCTCGTCGTTGAACTGATAATTATTGACGAGCAACCGAAGTCCGAGTGCGCGGTTATGATTCTGGTTCGAACGAGTGAGCGCTCCGAACGACGCGGCAATATTCACTTGCTCGTTATCGTCTGCGGTATACGAGATAAAGAACGGATCGACAAGTCCCGAAAGATGGAGCTTCTCCTGCGAGCGTTTGAGCTCGTCGGTCATGGCGCGCTCGATGACGGAAATCGCTTCAGGCTTCATGCGCTGCGCCATCGACGCGAGCGGAGCCAGGAGTGTCGCTGCAACGAGTGCGAAGGCGAACGTGCGGCGGGTAGTATGCATGGTGATCGTGGTCATCGTGCGTTGAAAATCGCTGATCGGTTGCTTAGTTGGTATGTACATCGGGGGCGGAAAGGATCGGCAGGCGCTCCTGCGACTTATCCTTTTTCTGGACTTCGATCTCGCGCACAAGCAGACTCGGTGCGCTGGCGCTAACCGGCACCCAGCCGGATTCCGCTCCGCAGACGCCGTTGAACGTCTCGGGCTTGTTGCTGGCGGCGATGATCCGCTCGAACGTCGCAAGCGGCGTGCCGATCAGATCGACGCCGCGCACGAGTTCGTCGGGTCTGCCGTCGGCATAGACGCGATAGACTAGAATCGGCAGGACGTTGAACGAGTTCGGAATCGTGCGGCCCGTGAGCGTAAAGCCGCCTTCGACCTGTTGGAAGTACAAGCCGTATGGCTTGCCTTGTTTTTTACACTCGGCGATGAGCATCTGTCGGAGCGAATCTTCCGAGACCGTATTCTTGGCGGTCACGATCAGATTCGATTGTCGTGCGACCGGACGCTTGCCCGGGGAAGCGCGGCCGTGACCGTTCGATTCGGGGAAGCCGTCGATGGGCGAGCGGCCCATCAGAAAGTTCTTGAAGATACCGTCATCGACGACATCCACGCGGCGAGCCTTCGTGCCTTCGTCGTCGAACTTGTAGCAGCCCATGAGCTGCGAACCGGCGTATGTCTGTTGCAGCGGATCGAAATAGACCGACAAGAACTTCGGCAGAATCTCCTGGCCGACTTTCTTCTTGAACGTCTGGCCCTCGTTGACATTCTTTTGACGATGGCCCTCGATGCGGTGGCCGAAGATCTCATGAAAGAACACGCCCGAAGCCCCGCCGCTTAAGATTGCCGGACCCGTGTACGGATCCACGATCGGCGCAGTGCGCATCTTCTCAAGCGTCGAGAGCATTTCCTTCGTATCGGCCAGCACCGTCTCGGGTGAGGGCAGATCTTCCGGCTTGAGTGCGAAGTAGCTCTTGTAGAGCGGCAGTTCCATGCCGTCGTCGGCCTTGGTCATCGCAAGGATCATCAGGCGGCAATAGATCTGGTTCGAAGCCATCTCGGCGCCTTCGGTCGAGACGAAGTACTTGCGGACGATGCTCGCCGTCAGCACAGCTTTTGCTTCGTAGATATTCGGCTGCCCTTTGAAGACCCCGGAGAATTGACGGAGGCGCTGCTCCCACTCTGCACGGTTCTTGAAATAGTCCGACATATCCACCGGCGGCTCGTAGAGCTTTGCCGGATCGCCGACGGGACGCGAGAAATCGGCGGACGTATCTTCTTCCTCGACTTTCACGGTCTTATTCGTCTTGACTTGTTCAAGACGCTCTTTGGCTGCTTTGTATGCCGCATCGGTCTCGCGCCAGAGGCTTACTTTCATGGCTTCCGGATCGTTCTCGATCGGAGCCTGACGCGAATTGGCTGCAGCAAATCCGCCGCCGCCGAAGATGCCGCCACCGCCACGAATCTGGTGGGTATTGTCGAGCGCATAGTCGCCGACGCGCAGATCGATGAGGATGGTGCGGTTCTTGTTTTCGGTCGAGCTCAGCAGCGAGCCGAAACTTGCCGTCATCGAGACCTGCTGATCCTCGCCGAGATTATAACTGATGAAGTATGGCGCGACCGGTTGTTTTGAGAGTACTGCGTTCTCGCGGTCGAGTTCCTGACGTAAGATCTGAAGTAGGTTGTCCTTGCCGGCTTGTGCGAAGGAAGTTGTTGCAAGGAACAGGCTTGCGAGCACTGCAAGCATCGAAAAGAGTCGTTTCATCTATAGTCTGGTTGGCGTAGAAGTGGTACAAAGGATTTCATACGAAGAGGGTTCCGATTTGTTTTGCAGGGGAGTGCTCCGTACCAACGGTCATTCTGAGCACGTTCGCTTCGCTCAGTGTAAACTCCGCGAAGAATCACTTCGGCGGAGCCTTGCAGGGTTTCATCAAGGGATTCTTCGCGTTGCTCAGAATGACGGATGGTTGAGTGGTTCAATGGGGGGGCTACTGTGTTTCATCAAGGGATTCTTCGCTTCGCTCAGAATGACGTTTTCTTGAACCGTTCAAACTGAACCCGACCGAAACCAAAAGCAACTATATCCGTTGGGGTAAAGACGACGGCATTCCCCAAAACGTCCGCTCCTTCAACCATCATCATCGTACGTCTATGAACCTCGCTTCAAGACTCGCACTGTTCCTCGTGCTCGGTGTCATTCTCTATGGATGTTCCAGCAGCAATGCACCCGGTAGCGGTACCAACTCTGTCCCAATCGTCTATCACGGCATTACTCAATTCGAGGCGTTCGACTCTGTCGTCACCTCGCTTGGCAAAGGACATGACGTGCTCTATGTGTATCGTTCGGACGAACTCTTCAGCGCCGTGCAATACGATACGATGGTTCGTAACGGCCAAACAACGATTACCCGCGATTCGGTATGGGGACATGAGTCCACCTCAGGCAACCCATATATGTATGCCTTCCAGAATACGCATTGGAGTGCCGGATTTGTGCTCTATACCACGAACCCCAAAGATTCACTCTCGATCTATTTCAACGTCGATACCGGCGGTGTCACGCCGGATGGTGTCATGCGAGTGAGTTACTTTTGGAAGTAACGGCTCGACCTTGAGTGTTCGCACACCCCGACTTGCTCCGACTGAAGTCGGAGCTACTTCGTGGTGAGATCATTTGGCAAGGGTGGTGCTTCGAATGCGCGTTCCTCCAACCCCTTCCGTTACGGGAGGGTCGGGGAGGGGCTTTCAGTCGTGCGTCGCTCGAATGTTGAACGTGCCTCCCAGTACGCCGAAAATGGAATGGAAAGTCATTACACAGGTGCTCGCAATATTAAATTTTGCGTTCGTTGGCATTTTATATGAATAATTATCCGCTATTAGTGTTGATTAGTTTGCTTTAATATGTCCTAATTAACAACTATGAATACATCATCTGTCATTAACTCATTAGCTCTCAACCAAAAGAACTTGGTGCTCATCATCGGCGATTCTATCGGCGAGAACATAGATTCGAGCCTGGTACTGGCTCGGCGTTTGCAGTCCGAGCAGACGTACGGGCGGCGTGTGCTGTATATCAATACGGTGCAGTCGGCTCAAGTACTCGGTCAGCGCGGGAAAGAGGTGATCGGTCCGGAGTTTCGCTATCGCGATGAGCAAGGGATGGATTGCCGTACACTTACTCGCGGGAGCCTGTCCGCTGTCGATGAGGAAGTCCGAGCCATGTTCTTTGGGAAACATGCGGTCCGCACCGTGGTGATCAACTCCTGGGAGTTCTCGGCCGAGGACTACCGCACGCGAAATCGGGTTGTCTCAATGCTTCGGCGATGGGTGGTCGAAGACGGCGTGCAGGTGGTCGTCTTCGCGCAGTTTCGCAGCGCGGTGCCGACGGTGATGAAAGTGCAGATCGGCGGGATCGGAAAGCTCGCCGGCCTCGCCGATGGTGTCTTCGACATTCGTGAGAGGCCGCTTGATGCAGAACAGGATGAACCTGCAGTAGAGCCGAAGCCGATTACTCGTATTGAAACAACTACCAAGCCTCAAAAAGAGAAGGTCATTTATGTAGACGATGAATGCAACTTCGGACGCAGTATCGCAATCGTCGAAGAGGATGCCGTCAATCCCGGCTCACAAATGATTAACTTCATCACGGAGGAGAGCCATGAGCTGCCCGTCCCGTGGCCGACGCGCGAGAATCCGATCCGTGGCAAAACGCTTACGTCGTTCCTCAAAGAGATCGAGCGGCCTGCGCGTGTGGTGGACGATGTTGTTGCGGACAACGCAGTTGAGCAGGGGGTGACGCTTGGTGTCGCGGCGTGACGCTTCACTTCACGACGATCTATCGAGAATGTAAAATGTAAGATGTAAAATGTAAGATGAAGAGATACACGACGCTTGAAGACGCCGCTTCGTCACCGCAGCAACTAACGTTTCCGTACATACTCTGCATTGAGTCACGCTTTCGGTAACTCGAAACTCGTGCTTCGCTACGGGCATGTCGAGGTGTGATGTTAGAAGCTGTGTGCGCGTCCAAAAGCCTGCGCCATACGTGCGAAGTCGATCGGCAATTTCCCTCGTTCGATTGGGGTCGTGGCCCGAGTATGAGACGAAGATGTCAGTCATCGTCCATGTCGTATCTATACCAAGGCTCGCTGTAACGTATAGTGATTCAAAACATTTTCGGGCAGAATTCGTAATGTAGTTAATAGGTATGTATCGGGCAGTTCAAGCTGGTATCGGAAGGAAGTAATTATTGCGATGAATAAACGAGCGATTGCGATCTTTTTTTCAGTGTTTTTCAGCCTCTACGGGCTTATCAATTATTATATCTTCATACGTGGTTGGCAAGCATTAGAAGTAGTATCTACCGCTCGGCCATACTATCTCGCACTGTTTCTGCCGATCTCGTTAAGCTACATCGTTGGGAAGTTTGTCGAGCGGCGAAAAGTGTCACTGTTTACGGATATTCTCATCTGGGTCGGATCCTTCTGGTTTGCGTTCATATTGTATTATTTCCTCTCGATCGTGCTCCTCGATGTCGTTCGAGGAGGTGGGCGGTTGATCGGAATGTTTGGCACAGATGCAATGATGTACCCGATGCTCAAACTATGGGTCTTCGCTGCGGTAAACCTGATTGTATTTGCGGTCATCGGATATGGGTACTGGAACGCGAAGCGCATCAAGATCAAGTCATTCGATTTGGAAATAGAGAAGCCCAATGCGGTCGCGCCAACGCTGAATATTGTGATGGCGAGTGACATCCATCTCGGCACACTTATCGGCCGCAAGCCGACGAGAAGGATCGTTGAGGCCATCAACTCGCTCAAGCCGGATGTTATCCTACTACCCGGCGATATCATTGATAGTGAGGTCGAACCCGTCGTCAAGCAGGATCTGGGTAAAGTACTCAAAGAGTTACGTGCGAAGTATGGTGTATACGGTGTAACGGGGAATCACGAATACATCGGCGGTGTCGAGGAAGCGGTCGATTACATTCGTGCACACGACGTTGATCTGCTCCGGGATGAAATTCGTGAAATCGCAGGTGTTGTGATCGTCGGTCGCGAGGATCGTTCGGCGGGCAAACATCGCAAGCCGCTTCGTGAACTGCTCGAAGCCGTCGATCGATCGAAACCGATCCTCCTGATGGATCACCAACCCGCGAAACTGCACGAACCGGTCGAGAACGGTGTCGATCTGCAAGTATCGGGACATACGCATCGTGGTCAGTTATGGCCGTTGAATTTTATTACTCGACGTGTGTACGAACTTGATTGGGGATACAAGCGAAAAGGGAAGACGCATCTCTATGTATCAAGCGGGGTTGGCACATGGGGACCGCCGACCAAGGTTGGTAACGATGCGGAGATCGTGCAACTGCGACTCCGTTTTGTCGGCTGATCTGTCGGATTTTGGGGTGAAGTTTGTTGAAACTCACACCCCCTTTTTCTGTTGTCAATTGTGTGTGTGCCCACCCCCGGGAAAGAAGCATGTTTTGTGTGTGAGTGTGACCGTGAAACGCAACCCTAACATTCTCAGTAGGTTACTCTTTATTCTCGGATCGTTTGCACTATTTGTGCTTCCGACCCGCGCTCAGCGTTTGAACTTTATTACTTCCACCCCGAAGGTGGAGGCGTATCCGATCGTTCGCTTCCACATGACGGCCAGCTATAACGGCTCCGTCCCTACTCCCGGCGTACTTCCATCCGATATTACGATCAATGAAGATGGCGTCCCAATGACGCCGGAATTGCTTGACTGCGATGAATCGAACACCGCAGCGGTTGCCTTCTGCGTCGATGTCAGTACGTCGATGCGTTCGAGTGTGGGTGACGGATTCGATCTATCCTATAAATTCTTCCAGGCATTCGGACCGTGTATTTCGCAGTTACAAGCACCGTCTCGCTACGCACTCATTACATTCAACGACTCCATCAACGGCGTCTATCCGAGTCCGTCGCACCCGACCGGTTTTTTCCTCGGAGGGAATGCGGCCGATTCGCAAGCGTTCGGCGATGCGTTAGCGCTCCAACCGTATTTCGGGGGGACGTATGTTGACCATGCAATCGATAAAGCAATGTCGATGCTTGAATATCAACCCTTTCAGCACAAGGCAATCGTATTGGTCACCGACGACGCTATTCTCGATTTTGCGAAGTACGACAGTCTATTCGAAGCAAACCATATCACGCTCTATGTGATGGAGGTGGGCTCCGATAATTCGCCGCATAACGTTGCGCTTGCCCATTCGACCGGAGGAGTGTATTACCAGGCGCAGGACTCGAACGACTGGTCCCCGGTCATGAAGCAACTCGGCGAACTCGTTACCTCGGAGCATTGCACGCTCCGCTACCACTCGAACAACCCGTGTCCGTGGTATGCAAACCATATCGTCGATATGTCGCTGACCTATAAAGGCCTCACGCGCACCTCGACCGAGTACTTTCAAATGGGTGTCTGCCGTAATGATACGGATGGGCCGGAAATCATCGTCGGGCAGCCGCTCTATACCTCTCGGCTTGTAACGGTCTACGAAAATTTCCCATGTGGACGAGGCTTGATGTATGCCTCCGATTCTGCGGTCTCGAATTTCATCTTGCTTAAGCGTCGTCAAACGTTCGTTCACTTTTTCCCGAAGATCAACGGAGTCTATCCGGATAGCAGCTATATGTCGATGACGGACAGCCTGATCGTTGCAGATTCGATGTCGAATGCTCGCGTGATCTATGTCGCTCGCGATTCAGCAGGGAATAAGAGCGGAGTGGAAGTGCTATACTCACCGGCACCCGATACTCTGCCGCCGGTCGTAACGGTTTCGCAGTCGAGCGCGGGGAAGTATGTGCTCAATATCTCTGAAATACGTCCGTGGGATCGTGGCATTAAGCAGATCCGACTCGCGGCTGGAGCAAGCAATATCGTTCTTGACCAGACACAGATATTTTCCAAACGATTGGGCAATGCCTGGGTTCATATCATCGATCCAACCTTGCCGGTGTATGGATGCATCGAGGCGATCGATTCAGCGGGTAACATGGGACAGTATTGTATTGATCGTTCCGGTGGTGCACAGGATACGTTACCGCCGGTGATTGCACAGTATCCTGTTGTATCGCCCATCAAGACGATCACCGGACAAGTGACGGAATTGCGACCGCGCGATAAGGGAATTCGCGACATCGTGATCGAGTCGGTACCGAACATTGGGTCGCCGACGTATGCTTTTATATCGCCCTATCAGGCGAATTTCTCAGTCTCCATCATCGATTCCTTGCAACCCGTTCGCGCCCAAATCACATCGTCAGATAGCCTTGGAAACGCGGCGCTCGATACATTACGATACGATCCACAGGCGGATACTAATGGTCCGAACTGTCAGATCTCGGTATTGTCCCCGACGTCGAGCAAACTCCGTGTTACCGAGTTTGCCCCGTGGGACCGCGGGGTCGCATCAATTACTGTGCTCGGCACACCAACGAATATGTCTGTTGGCCCGGTGACGTTTGTTTCCGTGCTGGAGGCCGAACAAACCTTTACTGCGATCGACCCTACACAGACGGCAAGTCTCGTCGTTAAGGCAACAGACAGTGTCGGACATGAATGTGTGAACACGATCACGATCAGCCCGTCCATAATTCCGCTGTACTCATTTGCGTCAAGCGGGGATGTTGATTTTCTCAGTCATATAGCGCCGTTTGATTCTACCGCAACCATTGTAATCACGAATCCGAATGAAGTACCGGTGATCGTGACGAAATTGATCCAGACGGGAGACCAAGGTACGATCACGAGCGATTTGAAGAATCCGATTGTGTTTCAGGGGCTTGAGCAAGTACCGGTCCATATCCGCCTGAATACCGGGCTCATCGGTCATTGGCAAAGTACATTCTCGCTTGCGAACGATACCATGCCACTGGTTAAGATCAATGTTGCCGGGACGACCACGGGTATGGTAAATGTTCATGTCGATACTGCGTTCACAGCGCATTCACAGATGCCGGGGATGCTGCATATTACGATTACTGCGCAACCGATCCCGATCAATATTGATACGTTGTCCTTCGGTCTGACCTACGATGGAGATTTTATCCAGACCAGTGCGCCCACATTCGATTGTTCCGGAAACAACCCACTGTGCAATTACAATGTACAGTTCTCGAATCCCACCGACGGCACGATGAATGTTACTCTGATCCGTCAGGATCGTAATATCCTTTCGGCATTTGAGGATACGGCGGCGACGATCGACCTGCCGTTCACGACATTTGTTGCGCGTAATAATTCATCCGTTGTTTCGGTCGTCGGAGTTTCAAGTCCGTTGACGGATCCATCGGTAGCAAACGGATTTGTCTCGATCGGCGATCTGTGTGGCGACCCGACACTTCGCGCATATCTAAACGATCGATTGCTTGCTGCGATTGGAGGGATCGTCCCGAACCCCGCTTCGCACAGCGCGACGGTTTCGATCGTTGCTTCACAGGCAAATATCGATGCGACGGTGAGTGTCATCGACGGGCTCGGCAATTTCGTTCGTCGAATTCCGGTGCATCTCGCAAAAGGGACGAATGCAGTCGCGATCGAAGTTTCGGACCTTCCATCCGGCAACTATATTCTCGCACTGAATGCCGCCGGTTCGAACTGCGGTTCTATCCCGCTCGTGATCTTGCGGTAACCGGTGTCCGGGCCTGCGTAAGTTTGCGGTTCAACTATGGCCAAATCCAAAACTCAATTCGTCTGCTCCAGTTGCGGCTATGTATCTCCGCGTTGGATCGGGAAGTGTCCCGAATGTTCGGCGTGGAATACATTTGAGGAAGAAGTTACTTCTACAGCATCGACAGATTCTGCAAAAGCAAAAGGTGCACGCGCTTCCGGTACCGCGACGCGACCGCTTCGGCTTTCTGAGATCAGTACCGAGACCGAGGACCGTCTGCAAACCGGTATCGCCGAGCTCGACCGCGTTCTCGGCGGCGGCATCATGCGAGGCTCGCTCGTACTGATCGGGGGCGATCCGGGGATCGGGAAATCCACGTTGCTGCTGCAAATGTCGCGAGCATTTATGACGGCCAAGACACTCTATGTCAGCGGAGAAGAATCGCCGCGCCAACTCCGTTCTCGAGCAGAGCGGCTCGGGATGAAAAACGAGGAAGTGTATTTCCTTGCCGAGACCAATATCGAGCAGGTCATCGAGCATGCACAACAGATGCAGCCCGATGTACTCATTGTCGATTCGATCCAGACTACGTATCGTCCTATACTCGACTCGGCACCGGGAAGTGTGGCACAGATTCGTGAATGCGCAGCGCTGCTACTGCAGTTCGCAAAGTCATCGAACACGCCGGTGTTTATCGTCGGGCACGTCACGAAAGAAGGCTCGATCGCAGGTCCGAAAGTTCTCGAGCATATTGTCGATGCAGTGTTGCAGTTCGAAGGCGAACGTACGCATGCATACCGCATCCTTCGTGCAGCGAAGAACCGCTACGGTTCGACCAACGAGATCGGCGTTTTCGCAATGGCAAGCGAGGGCCTTGTCGAAGTTCCGAACCCAAGCGAAGTGTTCTTGAGCGAGCGTCAATATGGCACGAGCGGTTCGTGCGTGAGCGCAGTATTGGAAGGCTCACGTCCGGTGTTGCTTGAAGTGCAGGCCCTCGTATCTGCGACGCATTACAATACCCCGCAACGAACCACGACGGGCTATGATTACCGACGTGTTGCAATGCTTTTAGCAGTGCTTGAAAAACGGATCGGCGCTCGGTTGCGTGAAAACGATGTGTTTATCAATATTGCAGGCGGACTGACAATCGAAGAGCCGGCCATCGATCTGGCAATCGCGCTGGCGGTGCTTTCAAGTCTGCGGGATGTGCCGATCGACTCAACATCCTGTCTCATTGGCGAGATTGGTCTCGGCGGGGAAGTGCGTGCCGTGCCGCAACCTGAGCAGCGCGTGCAGGAGGCATTGCGCCTTGGCTTCGAGCGAGTAATCGTCCCGAGGCCAAACCTTAAGTCGCTCGGCGATTTCAAGAAACAGGTCATCGGCGTTGACAAAGTACAGCAAGCCATCGAACAGATACTATGAGTAGGCATACGATCATACTGGCAACTCACAACAAACACAAACGCGACGAGCTTGCGGCGATGCTCGGTGATGGCGGAGAGTTTGACGTGCAGGTGCTGCCCGATAATTTCCCCGATATCGAAGAGACAGGCACGACGCTTGAAGAGAATGCCATCATCAAGGCAGAGGCCGTCTTCGCGAGACTAAAGCTGCCAACGATTGCCGATGATACCGGTCTCGTGGTCGAAGCGCTCGACGGCGCACCCGGAGTGTACACCGCGCGGTATGCCGGCGAACATGCGACGTATGCCGATAATTGTCGCAAATTGCTCGATGAGCTTGAAGGCGCGACCGACCGTGTCGCAACGTTCAAAACAGTGCTCTGCTATATTGATGCCGCAGGCAATCGGCACCTCGTTGAAGGGCGTGTAGACGGAGTGATCAGCAACACCGAGCGCGGTTCAAACGGCTTCGGCTACGACCCCGTCTTCGAGCCCGAAGAGGGGGGGGGTAAGACTTTTGCCGAACTCACTTCTGAGGAAAAAAACCGGATCAGTCACCGTGCACGGGCTGTTTTGGCATTCTCTGAGTGGATGCGGAACCGAATGAAATCCTAACTGTTTTATTGCCGCGCGCTCGGGAAACCGCCTCGCGCGTCCACGGCCCGTTCGACTAGTGGTTAGGTCACCACCCTTTCACGGTGGTTGCACGAGTTCGAATCTCGTACGGGTCACAAATTGGTTACTTGTGACAGTCCAGTATCTTACTGTCGAAGAATCGACATTGATACTCATTTTCTGCCTCGATACGGTTCCATCCAGGCATCCAACGGTTGAAGCTTCAGCACTGCTATCAAGCTTCGCATGATACTCTTCCTGGGTTGCATCCATATTGATCTTTACTAAGACAATGACCGCTCTGTAATTATATATAGAATTTCTCCTTGAGGGATTTCACAAACGGGGGTAGATCGGTGTCATATTCGCATCTCATTCGAGGGATATGAGCTGGAAAAAAGTTTGCGTAGGGTCGCAACCTT
Source organism: Bacteroidota bacterium (assembly GCA_018266755.1). Taxonomy (NCBI): domain Bacteria; kingdom Pseudomonadati; phylum Bacteroidota; species Bacteroidota bacterium. Next base: position 20,165 of record JAFDZW010000006.1, on the reverse strand, counting down.
TTGAAGGCTGGCGACACTAATACACGAAATGCAGAATTCCCCTGACATATTTTGGCAACTCATCGAGGACTACCGCCCTGCATTGTGGCGATATGCTTACGGATTGACGCGCTCACGTGACGATGCGAATGACTTGGTCAGCGACACCGTCGTAGCCGCATTCCAGAGCTTTCCGAACCAGCGCGATCTCGGGGGCTTTAAGAAAACACTCTACACGATTGCACGGCGTCTGCATACGCGCAAACTGTGGCGCCGACGCCTCTTCATGGGCAATGACGGGATAGAGCACATCCCAGCAGAGGAACAGCGCGAATCTACGCACGACCTTGAGTTATTGCTTACTGCCTTGGACCGTCTGCCGCTGAAGATGCGCGAGGCGCTCCTGCTCTTTGAGATATCGGGCTTTTCGCTCGAAGAGATCCGCCAATTACAGGGCGGGACTCTGTCAGGCGTGAAGTCGCGCCTGAAACGCGGACGCGAAGCACTACGCGATATGATTGTCGATCGTCCTGTAGAATCGACAGTCGATGAATATAACGATCAGCTTGTCCCATTCGTATTTGAAATGCAACGGTTATGAGTAACCCGACCAATAACGACGCTTCCACACGATCACTATTCGACCCCTTGCGGTCAGCAACGTCGGATGTGACACTCGCGCAGTTACAGCGCGCTACGGCTGCGGCTTCTGCAGCGCCAACGTCGTGGCGAATGTCGTATACCCTGTCGATGCTTGCCGCCGTAGCACTCAGCGCCGGTGCAGTGTATCTCTTCCACAGTCGTGGACCGATCGGATCGACGGCAGAGTTTGCAGCATTCAAGCACACGGTGCAGAATCTGACGAACGATGCGCCTGCCCACGAACAATTTCAGAATGTAACCGCCAATACTGTCCTACAGCCGGCTACCGCCGTCACGACCTCGAATAACGGCGCAGACTATTCAGTAAGCAGGCGAAGCGAAGACGCCAATGCCGCACTGCAACCAATTCCTGTTCATTCGTCGAGCATGGACGAACAGATTCCACTCACGCCAGTTGCTCAAATAGTGAATGCGCCCCATTCCAATGACGATATTCATGGCGTACACAGTAATATGAGTGAAATCAAGAGTCGGCGCGAACTCCAAGCCGAGGATGCTGGGGACGTATATCGCTTTAGTGCAGGAGTGCAAGCTGGAGTTATTTACGGATCACTCAACACTCTCGGGGGGGGGATTATGTTCGGTCTTGAGCACGACTGGCAATATATTGGTATGCGCTATACCAGTACATTCGGCACCAAGACGAACTCTGACCAGCTCTTCGGAAAACTTTCAGATGCGAACGGGGAGTACTTGCAGAAGGTAACGGAGTATGGCATCTTGATCGGGGCTTCTATCCGGCAGGGAAATTTCAACGCGGTGATAGCCGGTGGCCCTACCTATACCCGTTCCATGGAACAGACGATCGTCGGTGGCATGCAGCCGGCGGTATCCATTCATCAATGGCAGGGTATCGGATTCTCGGCACAAGCCTCTTTTGGTGCAACAGTTACAGGTGGCCTTGGGCTAGATCTTACAGGCCTCGTGAGTTTCCATTCCCAGGTAATGTATGGTGCCACATTCCTAACGCTGAAGTACACGATCACGAACTGATTACCGGTAATATTTTCTAATCTATCTTAGCTCGGCGCGATTTCTGTTTGGAATCGCGCATTTTGTTCGTATATTTAAGCTCGAATTTAATGGCAGAAGCCAAGCCTAGTGAGTTGTAGCCCCCTCACGCTTGCGTAGTTTGGACAAGCGAATCGAAAAAAGAGCGGGCGAAATGCAGTTTGCAATGAAGCCTATGAAGCGATCGATCGATGGTCTGTATTTCCTTGCGCTTGTCGCAAGCATGTTGCTATGCGTTACCCCAGTTAGCCATGCGCAGACGATCTCCGGAGACATCAATGACTTTTCACAGGTACTGAGTATCGATACCTGCCATAATACCGTACTCGTTACCAACAGCTCAATCTTTAATGTTGGGGATCGTGTGTTGCTCATCGAAATGAAGGGAGCTAAAGTCGATACGACCAATACTGCGAATTTTGGGAAAGTCCTTGACTATGGAAATGCTGCTCACTACGAATTTTGTAATGTCTCGGGTGTCGACGGTCTGACGGTAGCATTAAAAAACAAGTTGATGCAATCCTACGATGCAACGGGAAGTATTCAGCTTGTCCGTGTGGCGGTCTATACAAATGCGACAATCCAGGATACGGTCCGGCCCAAAGCCTGGAGCGGCACTGAAGGTGGTATTACGGTCATGGAAGTTGCCGATACGTTGACCTTCGACGGGGGGACAATCGATGCGACGGGCCGTGGATTTAAGGGCGGCGATTACTCGGGGCGCCGAGCAACCCCTGGCCGTCTTGGATATTATTATTCAGAAGCTTCCTACGACGGCGGTAAAAAGGGCGAGTCAATCGCTGCGTATATCTATGGCTTCGAGGCCGGTCGTGGCCCACTTGCTCATGGCGGCGGTGGTGGAAACGACCAAAATGGCGGCGGCGGTGGCGGTGGCAATGGTGGCGCCGGTGGGCAAGGCGGTAAACAAACGTCACAGGTAGGTATTTTGGATAATGGCGGGTTGGGTGCTATTCCGCTTGACTATGTCGGACATAAAGGATTATTGACGCTCGGCGGCGGCGGCGGCGGCGGACACCAGAATGACGGAACCGGATCGAACGGAGCTGCTGGCGGCGGCTTGGTGATTATCCGCGCAGGGGCAATCGTCGTGAAAAACAAAGGGACGATCCAAGTGGACGGAGACAGCGCACTCCTTGCAGGTGTCGATGGAGCAGGCGGCGGCGGTGGTGGTGGTACTGTAGCGATCGACGCACAGAAGATCGTCGGTAATCTTACTATCTATGCTCGTGGCGGTAAAGGCGGCGATAACGATGCATTCAAACTTAAAGACTACTGTTTCGCACCTGGCGGGGGTGGCGGAGGCGGACGCGTGATTACCAGTGCCGCAACCCCGCTTGCTGCTACAGTTACAGCCGGTAAATCAGGAGTTGAAGTCTCATCCTTAGTATCTTGCTACGGAACAAGTTATGGCGCCACGGATGGCCAGCCCGGCATCTCGCAGACCGGACTTGTCTTAGCAGAAAGCAAGACACTCTTTACATATCCCAGAGCGATTAGCAGATACGATACAATTTGCCTCGGGGATACCATTGTTATCGGTATCAATGGTGGACAAAACTTCAGTTGGGCACCGACATATTTCCTGTCTAATCCAACCGTCCAGATGCCGAAGGCGCGACCCGATACATCAATCCAATATATCGCTACGTACCAAGATATGCGTGGCTGTACGTTTACCGATACGGTCGATGTAAAAGTGAACTTCCGCCCGACCCCTGTCATCAACGGATCCTTCGAAGTTTGTGGTGACGATATTGAGAAGTATTACCTGACGAATGCTCCGAATTCGACCTATCAATGGAGTATCATCGGGGGTAGTGTCACCGCTGGTCAGGGGAGCGATACGGTGTATGTCCAATGGAACGACACGACCGATGGTGTGATCCAAATTGACGCAACAACGATCGGCGCACCGTGTATTGGGACTACGACCGAGCATGTCATTATTCATTGGGCAAAGAAGCCGCTTGTGCAAGGAGGTGGACAGTTGTGCCAAGGAGATAGCATGACGCTCTCGGTCCCAAATACTTTCCTTGCCTATAAATGGAATAATGGCGATACCACAGCGACGACGAAAGTATTTACGACAGGCAAGTACAATTGCATGGTCACCATTCCCGGCGGCTGTGCGATGAGCTCTGACACCGTCAGTGTGTTGGTGAATCCGCTCCCGAATATTAATATTACAGCATCCCCGCCGAACCTGCCGGACTCCGGTGGTGTGGACACCCTCGTCGTTGGCGGTAACCTCAATAGTTATCTATGGAACACGGGAAAGATCGGAGATACATTAACGGTATTTGACTCTGGCTACTTTAGCGTTGCCGTCGTCGATTCGAATGGATGCAGTTCGACGACAACGATTCATATTATTCGTGACCTTGCGACACCGCTCGTATATGTTGCGACGGATACGATTACGGCATCGCCCGGAGATCGTGTCGTCTTTCCTCTAAAGATCGTGTCATCTCGAAATCTATTACCAAGTGGAGACACGTCATGGGTTGCTACCATGTCGTTCAATAAGACATTGCTCGCGCCGGAAGACCAATCGATACCATCGACGATAACAGGGGATATACGAACGTTAACATTATCCGGCTTCCGACCTCAAACGTTGGACGTTGGTACACTCCTACCGATCCCATGTAATGTGTACTGGGGCGATTCGGCGGAGACGGTCGTGTCGATCGACGCATTCGATTTCACTTCCGGGAAGAAGGCGGTTATCCTGCGCTACAGCGGCTTACTGAAGGTTAACGTCTGCACGGCAGGTGGCCAGCGGCTCTTCAGCCAAAGTGGCAATGTCGGTATTACGCAGAGCAGGCCGAACCCAACCGCCTCATACGCCCAAATCGACGTCGATCTTATTGAGGATGGACATACCAATCTCTTCCTCACAGATCTTGTGGGACGAAAGATCCGAGATGTAATGAGCGGCGATTATAAGCACGGCCATTATTCGTTTGATCTCGATCTTCGCGAATTGCCCCGCGGTAATTATTTGTACGTGCTGCAGACCCCCTCACAGCTCTTCTCACGCATTCTGACCATTGAACGGTAAGAACATACACACCCGGACGATCCAGTGACGTTTCATCATAATACTCTCGTTCGTGCGGTGAGGGGCATTCTTGTGTCGTTCGTGTTGACGGCACTTGCATGCACAGCCGTCTATTCGCAGCCGCTTTCCGATAGCGAGCGCGCGGTGCTTCCGATCTACGGCGGTATGCTCGGCGCGGGATTTGCGAAGCATGTTTCGTCTTTCCCATCCCTTCCAGGCATCCCAAATTGCTGTTGGGAATTCCGCGGAGGCAGCGGTCTTGGACTGAACATCGGCGGGTTCTATGTGTTGCCCCTGACGCAGTTCATGTCAGTCGACATCAAACTCCGCTACGACAACTTCAGCGCGACCGATAACGAAGACGCACAGATACCGGTGAATCTCGATCTCGGCAACGGACACACCACCCAAGGTTCACTCGCGACGGTACGTAATACGCTCGTCTCGCATCTCGCATCGATCAATCTGGAGCCGTCATTGATGTTTCGAATCACACCAAAGATCAACTTCGGTGTTGGGGTGTTCGGTGGTCCATTAATTCAAAAAAGCTTTGACCAGCACGAGGATTTAATCGATCCTTCGAGTGCGACATTCAATGATTCGGGAAATCATACGCGTCAACGGAATGTCGTTGGTGGGAAAATACCCTCTGCGGCATCGTTCATTTTCGGTGCTCAAGCGTTGTTGCGCTACCGGCTTCCACTCGATTCATCTGGGTCGCTCAATGCATATCCCGAAGCATCATTTGCTCTGCGCTTTACGCCTCTTGTGCAAGGGTATAATTGGAATGCGACATCGTATCGCTTAGGTGTCGGCGTAGGATATACGCCGATCCCTGTACGTGTGATTCCGCCTCCTCCTCCGCCTCCTCCTCCGCCACCGCCACCCCCACCGCCGCCGCCGGAGGACAAGAAGCCGAAGATTGCAGCAAATTTGCAGGTCTTTGGCGTGGATAAAGATGGCAATGAAATCCCGTTGAAGTTTACGATCGAGGAGTTCATTTCGACACAGCTTCGTCCGCTATTGAACTATGTATTCTTTGCGGAGAATAGTAGCGACATGCGTCCGGAGTATACTACGCTGACACCCGAAGAAACGAATAACTTCTTCGTGGATAAGCTCTTTAACTATGAGACGCTGCAGCTCTACTACCAGATCATGAACATCGTCGGTAGGCGTATGCTCGAGCATCCGAAGGCAAAGCTCACGCTCATTGGCTGTAATCAGGATATGCGTGACGAGAAGGGGAATACCGGCTTGTCGAAGCGTCGTGCAGAAACGGTTCGCGATTACTTCCTCAATGTCTGGAAGCTCGATCCATCTCGTGTTGCAATCGAATATCGCAATCTGCCCGAGAAAGCATCAGGCGAAACGACAGAGGATGGTATTGCAGAAAATCGTCGTGTGGAGATCACCAGTAACGATTGGGAAGTGCTCGCGCCGGTGTTGACCGTGGACACCTTGCGTGTACCTCGTCCGCCGATTGTTCGCTTCAAGCCGCTCGTACAGGCGCAAGCGGGTGTTGCAAGTTGGAAGGTGACGGCTGGTGATCAAATCCATGAACTAAAGAAGTACGATGGCACGAATACGGTGCCCGATCACATTGACTGGAAGATGGAGAAGGAAAAGCAGCGCACGCTTGCAAACCTCCGTGCCTTTAAGTACGGAATGACCGCCACCGATCAGGTCGGTCAGACGGTGACAACCCCAACCGATTCCGTGCCGGTGTATCAGCTTACGCTCGCGAAGAAACGTGAGCAGCATATTGCCGACACGGTGTTTTCGACGTACAACTTGATCCTGTTCGATTTCGGCAAGTCTGCGCTCAGCGGCGCAAACCAGCGTATTGCAGATTTCGTGAAGTCGCGAATCCAGCCCACCGATCTAATTACGATCAAAGGATACGCCGACCGTATCGGCACGATGGAGTATAACCGTAACCTCGCTGGATCACGCGCGAAAGCGACTTCTGCTGCGATCGGCACGCCGAATGCGACGATCCAAGGGATTGGCAGTTCAGAACTTTTATACGATAACGATGTTCCAGAGGGGCGTTTTTACTGTCGAACGGTGACAATCTTTGTCGCAAGTCCCCAGATACAATAGTGTGGTTGAAATATATTTTGTGCAAAATATAAGTATCAACTTGTATTGGAACAAAATCTATCGTATATTAGAAAACGGTAATAGCCGTTCAAGGTTGATAAGTTGTTGTTTTTGCACCGCTAAGTAGTATGCCAAGTGGTGCTTCGATCAGGGAAAGATGAGATAGTTTTGCTGTCTTTCCTGACCAAGCTGATAAAAGCCCCCTTTGAATGAGGCTCTCCGTTGAGAGTCTCTGCAATGATATGCTGCTGTTGCAGTATGGAATATCGCCCAACGACCAGTCGGGCTGTAACAAACAGCCGTCACCTGAGTTATTGAAGAGCCCCTGTGGTGTTTCCTGTCAAAACAGGGGACATTGTGGGGTTTTTCTTTCGAGAGACCGCATTTCTCTCATGCTAAAAGGATTGTGGTGCATTGTTGGCAGCGTGATAGTATTGGCAGCATTCTGCTCGAATTCTGTATTTGCCCAGATTCCCCGACAGATCAGCTACCAGGGTCTGATTGTGTCGCCGAATGGGAATCCCATCTCGGACGGGCAACACGTGATTAAGATCGCCCTATACGATGCGCCGACTGGTGGCACGGAGCTCTTCGCCGAAACACAACCGACCAATACCCTCAAAGGACTATTCAATCTCATTATTGGTGCAACCGGTGCTATTCCTAATTCTATCGACTTCGGAAATCAATATTGGCTTGGAGTAAGTGTCGATGGCGGGGCAGAGATGACGCCACGAACGGCGCTCACGGCTGTGCCGTATGCGCTGCATGCACAGACTGCAGATCGTGCAAGTTCCGTTTCCGCAGATGCCCAAGGTGTCGTCACAAGTATTAACGAGGTGGACGGTCCGATCCGTATCATCGGCGATTCGACCACGAGCGTCGTGCAGAACGGGCGAGTAATCACGATCTCCGCCAACCCCCAGGGTATTCGCACCATTCAAAATCTTGACGGAACGATCGATATCATCCAGCCCCGTGGCCCGACAGTGACGATCGGAGTGGCCGATACGTCGATCTCGACGCGCAAACTTGCGCGCAACGCTGTCACAACAGAAAAGATCACCGATCAGGCTGTGACCGGTGAGAAGATTAATCAAATGGGTGCCTTGACGGGGCAGGTTCTCAAGTGGAACGGTACGAAGTGGCTCCCGGCCGGTGACGATACGACAGCGATCAAGCCGGGGACCGGTATTGTGATTACCACCGACGCTCAAGGGAATAATGTTATTTCGACGACACTCGTCGGCCTTCCCGCCGGTACGCAGGGTGCGACTCTGCGTCATGACGGTACGCAGTGGGTCTCGAACACATTTTTGTATAACGACGGTACCCGTATCGGTATCGGTACGACGTCGCCGCAAGCGCGACTCGATGTTGCAGGCAACGTCTTCCTGAGTAACTCGAGCGAATTGCGCATTGGCGATCCCCAGGGGTTGCATTATTCTGCCTTTAAGGCGGTCAATCAAGCGAATGACCTGACGTATTCATTGCCGCCGCGACTTGCAGTGACCGACGCATTGCTGACATCCGATCCGAACGGTGTCATGAGCTGGGTCAACGTTATCCCCACGGCGGTGACCATTCCGTGGAATCAGGTAACGAGTGGTATTAATCAGAACCAAGATATGAAGGTGGGCGACGGTTCGTCGCTGCGCCTTACCGGAACAGGAACGATCGAATCGAATTCGTTACGAGGAGCAACCGTGGGGGGTAACTCCTATGCGGGGCGCATTGCCATCCCGCAGGGAGCCACGACGTTCACCGTATCGCTGCCGCCGACGGTCGGTTGCAGTGCAAATTCGAGCGTGACTATTTCCCAGTTCGATGCACAAGGATTCGAGAACATCGTGGGCTATATGGTCACGAACGTTGCGACGAATCAGTTTACGGTGCAATTTTCCGCATCGTATCCTACAAACACCGGATTCCTGACGTATCTCGTCGTGAATCCATAACAATGATTGTGTTGATACGACACTAATTCTAGCTAGAATTAATCACTAACCCATACAACAATGAAACGAATCACACTCCTCAGTGCCAAGCTGGCAGCCGTGGTAGCGGTTGTCGGACTGGCAGGGGTCGTTTCCGCTCAAGTGCCGTCGTTGGTTACCCAACAGCTCAGGCTCTCGACCGGAGGGACGACTCCGAATTACGTGCAGTTGCGCGCGATCACCGGCGCAGGTGCATCGACAAACTTCTACCAACTCGACCAGGCGCCGACACCGACGGCTGGACAGAACTACTCGCTCTGGCTCAATGACCAGAACCAGATCGTGCGTTCTGATGCCTTCGGTCCGGCTCAATCTCACTTCCTCTTGCAAGTGAACACAGCCGGTAACGGACTACAGTGGGTTGATCCTTCGGTGCTGACCACACTCGATGGTGATATCAAGGGGCCTGTAGATTCCACATTGGTGAACGTTGGGCACAGCGGTTTGAATAATCGCTTGATCCAAGGTATCAACGATGCAACAGGATATGACAATGTCAGCCTTCTGCATATTGATCGTGGTGGTACGAATAGCAATGCCGTGCCTACGGCAGGCGCTGTTGCGTATGGCGATGGAACAGCCTATCAGTTCACTGCTGTCGGTACGAACCGTCAGGTTCTCACTTCGACGGGAATTACCGCTCCAGTGTGGCGTGATATGTTGGGCGGAATGTTCGATGTGAACAACGGCTTGACCCGTGTTGGTGATTCGCTCATTCAATGGGGTGGGACACTCATAAAGAATACGTCGATCGACCAGGCTGGCTTCAATGTCGCATTTACCAGCGGCAGCAATGCCAACTTCAACCTCGGTAACGGTTCGGCACAGTTCAACGTCAGTGTTGACGTCGGAACTGGCGGTAACTTGAATATCAAGAACCTCACCGCGACGACCGATACGACATTGTTGATCATCGACGGTACCGGCAACGTGCATACACGTGCCTTGACGTCACTTGTCAGCGCCGATAACGGTTTGACGATTACAAGCAATAACGTCGTCGAACTCGGTTCGGGCGCTACTGGTGGTGCTCCGTTGCTCGGCAATCGCTTCGTATCACTCAGTGGCCACGACCTCACATTCGAGGGTGCAGGTAACTTTTCGATCGGCGATGGTACGAACTCGCAGAACATCACTCTCGATCACGGTGCGACCGGACAGCTTACACTCAAGAGCCTTACCGCAACCACCGACACGACTATCCTGATCACTGACGGTACCGGAAACGTACATACGCGTTCGATGAACTCGCTCGTCAGTGCAGATAACGGTCTTATCGTAAACAACATCAGCGGCACGAGCACGGTTGAACTCGGCTCTGCTGCGACGGCAGGTGCAAACCTTACGCGTAACAGCTTCGTCACATTGGCTGGCCATGACCTCAATTTCGACGGTAGTGGTAATGTCAATATCGGAAGCGCAGCAGGCGTCCAGAACATTACGATCGATCATGGCACAGGAGGCCAGTTGACGTTGAAGAGCCTCACGGCTACGACCGATACCACGCTTGTAATCGTTGACGGATCAGGAAATGTTCATACACGTGCACTGAGCTCACTTGTCAGCGCCGATAACGGTTTGACGATCACGAGCAATAACGTCGTTGAACTCGGTTCTGCTGCAACCGGTGGCGCGCTCTTGTTGGGCGATCGCTTCGTTAACCTGAGCACGCATGCCCTCAATTTCGAGGGATCCGGCAGCTTCAATGTTGGCGGAGGTGCGGCAGTACAGAACATCACGCTCGATCACGGTACGGGTGGCAACTTGACCTTCAAGAGCCTGACCGCTTCGACCGACACGACCATCCTCATCACCGACGAGAACGGCAACGTTCATACTCGTTCGATGAACAATCTGGTCGGCGCACGAAACGGTTTGCTGCTGACGAACGTCGCAGGTACCCCGACTGTCGAACTCGGTTCTGCAGCAACGGGTGGCGCAAATTTGTTGCGCAACAGTTTCGTCACATTGAACGGCAACGCGTTGAACTTTGACGGTGCGGGCAGTTTCAATATCGGTGACGGTACGTCGGTGCAGAATGTCAAAATCGATCCGGGTGTAACAGGAACGGTGGTCATCAATAACCTGACGACGACGACCGACACGACAATGCTGATCCTCGACGCGACCAACCATGTACACGTCCGTGCTCTTAGCTCACTCGTCAATGCCGATAACGGTTTGACGGTAGCGAATGGCAACACGGTCGAACTTGGTTCGTCCGCAACGGGCGGCGCTCCGATTCTCGGTGACCGTTTCGTGAGCATGAATGGTCATAACCTCAACTTCGAGGGTACGAGCGGTAATGTCAATCTCGGTAACAGCACCAGCAACGTAAATACGAACGTCAACACCGGTACGACCGGTAACCTGAATATTCAGGGTTCTACGTTCAATGCTGCAACGGGCATCAACAACTTCATGTGGGCTGACTCGGCAACGGGTAACGTTCGCATGACACGCACGAACCAGTTGTCGCGTGACGACAATCCGGCGTTGTACCTTACGTTGGATGCTGCGGGTAACGTGATCAAGTCTATTGGTAACAACAATACCCTGAAGGGCCATGTCGCGTGGACGAATTACATTCAGACGATCACTCTGCCTGCGGGCCAGACGATCACCTCCGGTGCATCGATCACGGTGTCGATCGAGAACCATGCAAGCGCCGGTACCGTCGCGGTACAGGTGACGAACGTGGGTTCGAACTCGTTCGATATCGAAGCGTCGGATAACCCGGTGGGTGCTACGTCGTTCATCAACTATGTCATCATCAATCCGTAATTGATGGTGCATTAACGAATGGGAAATGCGCCGGCAGTCTGGGGAGAGGCCGGCGCATCCGTTCGTTTCTGTGTTGTTCTACAGTCTCCCCACGAATAACCCAGCGATCGTGTTCGAGTTTGCTGACCGAAGATGGGTGATCGTTGCGATAGCATGCATTCTGTTGTGTTCTGCCGGCGTGGTTTCCGCTCAGCAGGATACGGCAGCACGTGTACCGCAGCCGAGGAAAACCTTTACCGCTCCTGATCCGGACGCGGCGAAGGCGGCGTACACCGAACGACGAGTTCTGCCTCTTGTCTATGCGGCAGGCGAAGAACTGACACCACCGGAGCATTCGAGACCGAAGGTCACGATCTACGAGCTTGATCGTGGGAATAACGCGAACATGGCGCCCGGATTCTACGCGGAGTTCAAACCCAGGGAGAACGACACACTCTTTCTCTTCGATAGTGCCAGTGAGCATTATGATGAAGTACAGATTCACGCAGGGAAGGAGATCATCCAGGGGGATTCAGCGACAGTCGTTCATGATGCATCTCAGCGCATGCGTGAATACGACGACCAAGGGAATTTGATCCACCCGGTGAAGAAGAGGGGGAAGACAAATTCGACGGTCATTCGCTCTGGCTTCATTCCGGCGCAGGGCTTCGGATCGAAGCGATATCGCTTCGCCGTTGTGCCCGGAAATTTTCAGATCACGCCGAATTCCATGATTTCGGCTTCTGTTCACATGATGCACTCGGCCAATATAGGCACGGTGCTCTGCTCAATTACGAAGATCGACTACGAAAAGAATATGTTTTTTGTGGAAGCGTCGAACGAGATCCCATCCGGCGAAAATATTAATTGGATCATCGTCAATGTTCCGTAACGGATGCCGTCTGTTGTGAGCGTATATTTGGTAGAATGAGATTCCCCGAAACCATATCACCCCCGGCTCCCGTCGGCACCGCACTACGAATGGCCATAGTGCTATTCGTGCTTGCGGTGGGATCAGCTCGTGTATATGGTCAGGCAAGTTTGCAGCGTGGGGTGAGGATCTCCAATGCAAATGGAAATATCATTACGATTCTCACTGGCACTAACCCGCTCAGCTACACACTTCTGCTTCCTCCGACTTCCAACCCATCGACGACATCTGCATCGTTGCTCTATGGGATTGGCAGCGGTCAACTCGGGTGGACCAATACAGGCGGTGTAGCGTCAGGGAACATCCTTACACTACAGCTTAGCGGCTCGAACCTTGTCCCGACCTGGAGCGATCCGGCCAGCGTCTTGAGTGGCAATTACTGGGCGCTGACCGGCAATGCCATTACTACAGCCTATAATGGGACGACCGGTAGTTTCATCGGTACTACCAACACGCAGCCGCTCATTATTGCCACGACGAATACGACTACCCCGCAGCCAATCGAATTTTATACGAACAATACGGAAGTCATGCGTCTGACTTCCGGCGGAGAATTGGGCATCGGCCTCACTCCAACCGCAGGACGCACTCTTCATGTTGCAGGGACGGCAGGGACGGCGGACGTTCGTCTGAACTCGCTTTCCGGTTCGAATGTATTCACTGCGATTAGTACGAATGACGGTCTTGTCTTTGCCGATGTAAACGGCGATCTAACGAAGCGAGATATTTCACTTCTGAATATCCCGCTTTCAAGCAGTTTCGTAAAATATGATGTGACTTCAACTCAGAATGTTGCTGTTACACGTACCGACAATTTATTTAACGTGTCATACGGTGCAAGTGCAAATGATGCAAATGCTGCTGGAGCAGTAATCACGTCTGCCGGCGGAGCGACGAATCGTAGCGCCACGGGCCTCACCATAACCACGACAGCTACAGGAAGCGGCACATCGACCGGACTGAGTGTGAGTGCTACCGGCGGTGCATCAAATACAGCAATCGCTGCGATAGGAAATATCAATGTATTGTCGAACGGTGGAACGGCTAGTCAACTTAGTCTGCAGAATCCCTCCGGAACATTCTCAAGCTCGTTTGTTTCGGGTGCACAGACGGCAAATCTATCCTATACACTGCCGATAACCGCTCCAACTGCAAGCCAAGTACTGATTTCAAGCGGAGGAGCGACAAGCTCGCTTTCATGGGCAGATGCCTCGACACTGTTGAGTGGTAATTATTGGAATCTTACTGGAAACTCAATCACTACAGGATATAACGGTACAACAGGTAATTTTCTTGGTACGACGAACACCCAGCCGCTCGTCATTGCCACAACGAACACAGCGACCCCGCAACCAATCGAGTTTTTTACTAACAATTCTGAACGGATGCGCTTGTCGTCTTCGGGCAAACTCGGTCTTGGGACGTCAGCGCCGAACGTGTCACTTGACGTTGCCGCTGATTTTGCAACCCGCGAATATAACTACACAACATCGTTGAGCGGTACGATCAATGATGTAAATTTTGATGGCGTCGGAAATCTGACGAGCTATGTCCGTGTGGGGAATGCAACCGCGGATTTTACACTGACCGGAATCGGGGGTGGACAGAATGGGAAACTGATTACACTCTACAATGCGACAACAAAGAATTTGATCCTGGCAAACCAAAGTGCATCGAGTGTTGCGGCGAACAGGATTGTCTCCGGCACTGGAGGAAACCTGACGGTTCCTCCGAACGGTAGTGCAAATTTGACATATAGTCCGACGGACTCGAGATGGTTTGTGAATTCGATCAATGACCTTGCAACGATCAACGCAAGCTTCTGGTCATTAAGCGGTAATTCCGGTACGACCGCCTATAACGGTACGACAGGTAATTTCCTGGGGACGACCGATGCACAGCCGTTAGTGATCGGGACTACCAATACTGTGTCGTCACAACCGATTAAATTCTATACAAACAATGCAGAAAAGATGCGCCTGTCACCGGCCGGAGAGCTTGGCATTGGCCTGACGCCAACGAGCGGTCGACTCTTGCAGGTGGGGGGTAATTCGGGAGATCTGAACATTCGTTTTAATGCACTTTCCGGTGCCGATGGCGCCACCGCGTTGTCATCCACGGATGGTTTTGTGATTGCAGATGCGAATGGGGACTTGACGAAGCGTACCTACACGACATTGGTATCGCCGTTGAGCGGCTATTTCGTCAACTACGACGTGACGACTCCGCAGAATTTGTCCCTCACGCGCACGGATAACTTATTCAACGTGGCGTATAGCGCTTCGGCGAACGATGCTGACGCTGCCGGTGCAGTGATTACGGCAACTGGTGGAGCCACGAACCGTAACGCGACAGGGCTTACAATCTCGGCGGCGGCAACAGGCACCGGTACTGCAACCGGTTTGAGTGTGAGTGCGACTGGCGGCTCAAAAGATTACGCTGCGTTATTTACCGGTAGTGTCGGGATCGGAACCACAACACCCACACAAGGACTCGAGGTAAAGAATGCAAATCTCTTACTTTCGAATAGCACTGCTACTGCATCGCAATTACAATTTCAAGGGACAAGCACTGGGATTACAGCATTCAAGGCAGGTGCACAGGGTGCGACAAATATTACATATACTTTACCTACCTCGCTTCCTGTTTCGTCAGGCTATGTGCTGTCTTCAACTACCGGTGGTACACTTAGTTGGGTAGCGAGCGGAGGGACGGTGACTGGTACCGGTACAGCAACCCGTGTTGCGTTCTGGGGGCCGGGACCGGGCGTGACATCGCAGTTAATGGATGATGCCGCTCTCTATTGGGATAATACGAATAAGCGGTTAGGAATCAACGTGGGTACTACTCCGAACACTGCTGTGGATATCGCGAAAGATCTGGCAACCAGAGAATATAGCTATACCACAGCGACAACGTCGACAATGAACGATGTCAATTTCGACGGGTCAAACAACCAGACGTCCTTCATTAGAATCTCCAATGCAGCAGCAGGATTTACGATCACCGGTATCGCCGGTGGGGCGAATGGCAAACATCTGCAAATTTATAATGCAACGTCTCAGACGATGACGGTTGCAAACCAGAGTACCAGTAGTGTGGCTGCAAATCGTGTGATCACCGGTACCGGAGTCTCGTTGGTGATCCCGGCAGGTGGTACGGCAAACTTTATTTATAGCGGTACGGATACCCGATGGATTTCTTATGCCGCATCGGTAGGTTCGAGCGCATGGCTGACTACCGGTAATTCCGGCCTTGTTGATAATGTGACAAACTTCTTGGGTACGATTGACAATACGAATGTTCGGTTTGTCACCGGTTCGGGTGGCCCAAACACACGAATGATGATCGACTTTAGCGGTAATGAACTGCTGGGACCTGGCGCGACCACCACTACATTCTCAAGTGGTTCGGGGCGCTTTGCATACGGAGATATGATGACGACGGCACGACTTAATAGTGTACCGACATACCTAAACCGCGTGTTTAATATGATCGATCAGAATGCAGTCCTTCGTGTGTGGCGCTTCAATTCCAATGCTGGCGGCACCGACCCTGCAATCGAATTGGTGGGTGGAACGAACGACAATCAAGGGAATTCGGCGAATCAATGGTGGGACGTCATGTCCACCGGTACGCCGGGTGTAGCGAATACGGGCACAGGCGGTGGTTACGGTGAACATATGACGTTTCGCCGACGATCCGGATCTTCCGATTCCGAATATTTGTCCATCTTTGCGGGAGGAAACGTCGGTATAGGTAACGATAATGCAACCGGGGTCCCTACTCCTGATACTCGGTTAACGGTACGTATGACGAGTTCGTCGACAAATAGTATCATACCGGTCATTAATGCACAAAGTGCATCTACCGGCAGACCGGTTGCCGGATTTGGCTCGGCAATCGATTTCAAAGCTGAGGACTCGACAACACTGAATCAACAAATGGCCCAAGTGGCAGGTGTGTGGACGAGTGTAAATCATACGAGTCGAACAGGAGCCCTCACGTTCTCAACCGTAAATTCCGGGACGTTAAGTGAAGCAATGCGAATATTGGGAAATAACAATATCGGCATAGGCTTGACAACTCCATCCCAACTTATTGAAGCGCGAAATGGGAATCTACTGCTCTCGAACAACAATGCAACGGCAAGTTCATTGATGCTACAAGGCACATCGAGTGGCGTGAGTTCGATTAAAGCCGGTGCACAGGGAACGACAACCATAAACTATACACTTCCGACATCACAACCGTCAGCCGGTCAAGTGTTATCAGCATCCTCGGTATCGGGGAGCGGGCCCTATAACGTATCACTCGGTTGGTCAACCTCGTCGGGAACGGGCACTGCGCCAGAATATGCAATCAAATCTGCCGACCAGTCCATTGCAAACTCAGCGACTCTTACCAACGATAATGATCTGTCTCTTGCCATTGGTGCGAACGAAACGTGGGAAGTGTCAGGTGAATTAATTGCAACATCCGCGAGCACAACACCAGATATAAAAATTGCATTTACAGTCCCTTCCGGAGCGACATTGAGAATATGGTTAACTGGAAGAGTGGAAGACGCGACAACCACGGAAGAATCTCGAACCTTAAGCAGCTCCGGCGTGGGAAAATCTATTTCCATAACTACAAGTGCAGCGACTCTGATTCATTTCCAGGGATGGGTACAAAACTCCAGCACATCAGGAAATGTGACGATGCAATGGGCTCAGAATACGTCAAGCGGAACGGCAGTGGTTCTGAAGGCAGACTCCTATATGAAGATGCTTAAATTGAATTAGCGCTCCTCTTTACGTAGTTGCTCAACTGCTGCAATAAATTGTGGATCTCGCTTGCGAAGCCTCTCGTGGTCCAGGCGCTTGCTTCGTGTCATCATCCGATATGCCATTTCAAGAGGGGATAGGTCTATCACATCGTGTAGATTTTCAAAGAGAACCAGGCTATCGTATGCATATTGTTGGTATTCTTCAACAATCGGTTTACGTGTTCGCTCGAACAGCGTTAATGCTTCCGACACATTCTGAGTCTGCTCAAACGCATGGTACAGAGCAATGGAGCTTTCCATGGCTAACTTAGTCCCGCTCCCGATAGAGAAGTGTGCTGTGTGCGCAACGTCACCGACGATTACCATATTCTCGTGTACCCAGTGCTGATTCGTGATCAGTTGGAAATTGATCCACTGCGAACGATTAGAAAGTAACCGGGCGCCTTGCAGATCATCCGCAAATACACCTTCGAGATAGGTTCTGCATGCTTCCTCAGTCATCGTATCGAGTCCGGCCGCCTTCCACGAATCAGGATCGCATTCAACGACGAATGTGCTCGTCGTATCGTCGAACTTGTAGGAATGGGAGGCAAAAATCCCGTGCTCGTTCTTATGAAATGTAAGTGTGAGTGCATCGAACAAATGATGTGTGCCATACCAGATGTATTTATTTGGCCTGACGCTAATGGATGGTTGAAAGAAATCGGCGAATTGCTTTCGGAAAATGCTATTGACGCCATCCGCGATCACGACAAGATCGGCAGAACGGCGTTCACCGAGTTCTTTAATATCACTATTAAATTCGACATCGATCCCAAGTGACTTGGCCCGGTCACTGAGGATGTTGAGCATCTTTAGTCGCGAGATACCGGAAAACTTGTTGCCATGAATACGGGTATGGACTCCTTGATGGACCACATCGACGTCTTCCCATGTAATTATCGCGTCTGCAAGGGTAGCATAGGAAATGGGATCGTGTTCGCGAAAATGTTCTAATGTTCGATCGCTAAACACAACGCCCCAACCGAATGTGTCGTTACGGCCGTTTCGTTCACTGACACGGATACTCCAATCAGGAAAGCGTTGCTTTGTTAGTATTGCGAAGTACAGGCCAGCAGGGCCTCCACCAATGATCTCGATTCGCATAATAGGTTATTGTGGTATCGCCCGTGACAGGGCACTTTCGGTGATCTCGCGCAAGAGGTCACTAAATGCCATCTTTGCAGCCTCAGCACTGCGGGCAATGCCTGTGCCTTCGGAAAGATTTGGGTTCGGATTGACTTCCAGAATAAAGAGCTCGCCGCGTTTATTCATCCGCATATCCACGCGCGCATAATCGCGCGTGCCCATCACCTCAGTCGCCTTTAGGGCATATTGTTGTGCAAGAAGCATTGTCTTCTGCGGAAGATCGGCAGGGCAGTTCGGGATGGTTGTATGATAGGCCGCGTGGTGAGGGTCCCATTTCGCCTGATAACTTACGATCTTATACAACCCCTCCGGCATCGTATCGAACACGATCTCGGAGATCGGCAATACACGCTTATTTGCGCCATTTCCCAGCACGGCAACGTTGAGTTCACGTCCTTCTATATATTCTTCGACCAGTGCAGGCATTTTGAAATCGTCGAGGACAAACTCGACGCGGGCTCTGAGAGCCCGCATGGTGCTCACGATGCTCGCATTCTCGATTCCCCCCGAGCCGTCCTCACTTGCAGGCTTCACGATCACGGGATACTTCAGGTTGTGACGCGTGGGGAAATCCTCCATCGTTCTGACGGTGAAAGACTTTGCGGTGGGGAGGCGGTTGGCACGGAGCAATTCTTTCGCAAGCGGTTTGTTCTGGCAATTTGCCAATGCAAGCGGTGGCGCACCGGTATAGGGGACTTGCAACAGATCGAAGAACCCTGCAACGAGCATTTCATTCTCCGGCCGCGAATGAAAAAACTCGATGAGATTGAAGATGACATCGAATTTACGTCGCGTGATGAAATTGAATAGTCGCTCGAAACGATCCTTTACATTAAAGGCGACAACCTTATAGCCGGCATCTGTCAGTGCCGCTTCGATGCTCGCATATTCCTGTTCGGCGGGTGTTTCTTCGACGTCGAAGTACGGAGTGAAGCCAAGTGCTTCAGGCGAGAGATCAATCTTCGATTGCTTCGGCGTCCCGTCAGGAATATCGTTATAGAGTAATGCTACGGTTGTTGGTCTCGCCATACGAATTGTGCAGTGGATATCGTCTGGGTGGTATATTGCCGATGCATTGCGGCACTACTAAAATACTTCATTTCTTTTCACGATACAAGAAAAATGGAGCGAAAATCTATCATTGATTATAGTACATTCGAAGAAGTTGACATTCGCGTCGGACGTATTATCGATGTGTCGCCATTCCCCGAAGCTCGTAAGCCTGCATATCAACTAACGATCGACTTTGGCCCACAACTCGGCGTGTTGCATTCAAGTGCACAGATCACTACACGATACTCACGAGAGTTATTGCTTGGGAGATTAATCGTTGCGGTAGTTAACTTTCTACCAAAACGTATCGCTGGGTATTCTTCTGAGGTGTTGGTACTGGGTGTTGCAAACAGCGAGGGGGAGGTTGTTTTGCTCGCCCCAGATTCAGACGTCCTGCCCGGATCGCCCATTTATTAAAGCTCTATAAAATAGAACCGCCCGCACATCGCTGTACGGGCGGTTCTATCGAAGGAATCGTATTCCGCTCTTACTTTGCGATAACGATCTGCCTGTTGAGTAGTATGTTGCCGCTCTGGAGCGAGATCACGTATGTCCCGCTGGCGAGTTCGTTCGCGTCGATAGAGACGGTGTGTTCGCCGGCCGAGACGCGTCCGGTGG